>CAZLFW010000225.1:0-2523 GCA_964559045.1 uncultured bacterium | reverse complement strand
ACAAGAAAAAAAGAGTTATTCTTCGAATGATTCGAGCAAATTTATACAAAAACAAACTTGAAAAAGAGATTTTTCGGGCTAAAGCCCTCAAAATGACAGCTTTTATGGCAAATAGTAACCCTTTTAAAATTTACTATCTGATTTTAAATTTGTTTTTATATAAGTCCAAAAAATAAACTTTTAAAAAATTAATCTTTCTTCTTGACATTGTCATCCATATATGGATGACCTCAAAAAAGTCATTTTGACCCTGAACAGAGCGAAAGGGCAGAATGCATTATAACTGCTTGTTTTTACATGTATATATTTGTTTTATGAAATTTTGCTATTTTTTATTCTGTAAAGGTATTAATTTTAATTGATTAGTCTTCAATTTTGATATGTTATGATAACCGAGAGATATATTTTTGTTTTTTTAAGCATAGGTAATCTATTTTAATATACTTGCAAAAGATGCTGTTTTTCTGTTATAAAATTAAAAGATTGAATATATGCAAAGTTGTATTCTATTAATTCTTGAAAAAAAAGGCTTTTTGCATTAATAGTTAAAAACAAAAATTTTTAAAGGAGATAGTGTCATGTTAAAAATTAAAAATGCAGTTATAAGTGTTTCCGATAAAAACGGAGTTGTGGAGTTTGCAAAAAAATTATCTGATCTGGGTGTGAATATTTTGTCAACAGGTGGCACTGCAAAAGCGCTAAAATCCGAAGGAGTGAAAGTGACGGATATTTCCGAATACACAGGTTTTCCCGAAATGATGGACGGTAGAGTGAAGACTCTTCATCCTAAAGTTCACGGAGGTATTTTGGCGTTAAGAGATAACAAGGAGCATATTGACAGTTTGAATAAGCACGGAATGATTACCATTGATATGGTGGTTGTCAATCTCTATCCGTTCCAAAAAACCGTTGCAAAACCTGACTGTTCTTTTGAAGACGCAATTGAAAACATTGACATAGGCGGTCCTACCATGATTAGAGCGGCTGCAAAGAATTTCAAATACGTTGTTGTTGTCACTGATCCTTCCGATTACGTTAAAGTGCTTAACGAATTGGAGGAAAACAAAGATGTTTCATATGAAACAAGGTTGTCTTTTGCAAGAAAAGTATTTAAAACAATGAGTGAGTATGACGGAGCAATATATAACTATTTAAGTAAATTTTAGAAGAGGAGGCATTTATGAAAGTTCTAATTGTTGGCGGTGGGGGAAGGGAGCATGCTCTTGCTTGGAAGTTAAGTCAAAGCGATAAAGTTAATAAAATTTATGCAGCTCCGGGCAATGCGGGCATTTCGAAAATTGCGGAATGTGTTGATATTTCACAGGGAGATATAGGTGCTCTTAAAAATTTTGCATTGGAAAAGAATATTGATTTTACCGTTGTGGGTCCGGAAGAACCGTTGGTTAAAGGGATTGTTGATGTTTTTCAAGAGCATGGATTAAAAATTTTCGGACCTGATAAAAAAGGCGCTATTTTGGAAGGCAGCAAAGTTTTTGCAAAAGAATTAATGAAAAAATATAATATTCCAACTGCTGCATTTGAGGTTTTCGATAATTCTGACAAAGCGGTTGAATATTTGAAAAAAGCCAGCTTCCCAATAGTTATTAAAGCTGATGGATTGGCAGCAGGTAAAGGGGTGATTATTGCAAAAAATTTTCAGGAAGCTGTTGATGCTGTTAATTTGATTATGAAGGAAAAAGCTTTTGGTGAAGCGGGAGAAAAGATTGTCATAGAAGATTGTCTTGTTGGTGAAGAAGCTTCTTTTATCGCTGTTACAGACGGTGAGTATATTTTGCCTTTTGATTCTTCTCAGGACCATAAACCTGTTTTTAACAATGATGAAGGTCCTAATACCGGTGGTATGGGTGCTTATTCTCCTGCTCCTGTTGTTAATAAATCTGTTTACGATAAAATAATGAATAAGGTTATGCATCCGTTGCTCAAAGGCTTTAAATCCGAAGGTATAAATTTTAAAGGAGTTATTTATGCAGGTTTGATGATAAAAGATAACGAGCCGTATGTGTTGGAATTTAACTGCAGATTCGGAGACCCTGAGACCCAGCCTCTTCTTGCACGTCTCGATTCGGATATTGTTGATATTCTAATGGGGACGGTAAATGGCAATCTTGAAGAAATTGCCGAAAACGTCAGATGGAACAAAATGGCTTCTGTTTGTGTTGTTATGGCATCCGGAGGATACCCCGGCAGTTATGAAAAAGGTATAGAAATCAAAGGTCTTGAAGCTGCTGATAACCTTCATAATGTAGTGGTTTTTCATGCAGGCACCAAAAAAGAAAATGAAAAAGTTGTTACAAACGGCGGCAGAGTGTTAGGAGTCACTGCTCTTGGAAGCAGTATTAAAAATGCAATAAACAAAGCTTATGAAGCTGTTAAAAAAATTTCGTGGAAAGGTGCACATTTCAGAACCGACATAGGGAAAAAAGCTTTGAAATATTTCGGAGAGTAACAGGTTGATACTTGATTTTGAAGAGTTTAATCCTGTATTATTACAGATTAAAAATT
>CAZLFW010000224.1:0-4353 GCA_964559045.1 uncultured bacterium | reverse complement strand
AAAACCATCTTGTTTCAATGTTAACACCGTCACCGGAAAAACCACCGCCTTCATGTTTCCCTGCAACTTCTCCCTTGCTATCTCCATATTCCAAACCTCCAATTTCAACAGCCCAAACACCTTTGACTTTTCCTTCGTTTGTAGACATATCCCACCACATTCTGTATTTGGCTTCACCCCATGCATCAGCAACGGTTCCGTCATCTAATTGATGATTGCTAAACAAATCTGCATGGTTGTTATACAGAGTGAATCTGTTGTTGAGATCTCCGTGCATCTGAATATCGGCTGCACTTACCAGTAACGGCATTGCTACAAAACAAAAAACTGCGAGTAGTAAAAATTTTACCCTCTTCATACTTCTCCTCCTTTTTAATTTTAAATTTTTTAATCAACTAACTTTCATTAAATAATATTAATGTATGCAAATGTCAACCACTAAATTTATTTTTTTTTATTTTTTTTTCAAAAACAAATTTATATATTAATTTTAACAAGTTAACTTTTTAAGATAGTTTAATAATCCATAATATAGTGAAAAATAAAAATAAAAATTTCTGCCATTAACGTTTGTGTAAATTTTCTCGAAATTCTCCTTCACAGAGAGAGAATTATCGTATTTTTCTGACAACTCTTTAACCATATTAACAATATGTTTTTCTATAAATTCCGCTTTTTGCAAAAGACCAAAATCACCGTCTCCGTGTCCGGGAAAAAGAATACATTTATGGAAACTTTTCAGTTTTTTTAAAGTTTTTAAATAAAATCCGAAATTGTCGTATATACTACCATATTCGCCAAACTCTAAAACAGGAGTTACAAAAGTGTTTTTTAAAATTACATCACCGCTGAAAAGATATTCTCTGCCCTTAACAACTCCGTAAAAACCGCAGCTTCCTGCAGTATGCCCAGGTAAATGAACAGCCTTTAAACTAAAGGTCTCAAAATCAAAAGCCCCACCATCTTCAATTAATTTTACACTTTTAACAGTTGTTCCGTATTTAAAAAAATTTTTAAAAAAAATCTGTAAATTTTTGACAATTTCTTGAGAAAAACCCATTTTTTTTATTAAATTTACAAAAGTGGACTTTCTAATATTAAATTTCTCTTCATCTGAACAGACCACCTTTAATCTGTCATTTTTATGAATAAAAACATCGCATTTAAAATTATCCTGCATAAATCCTGCAATTCCGCAGTGGTCCACATGTCCGTGAGTAAGTAAAATTCTCCTTATGTCTTTTAAATGCAATTTGTAATACTTTAATTCTTCTTTTAAAAATTCAATGGAATCACGCCAATAAGCTCCTGTATCAATTAATGTAACAGGAGATTCTTTTATGAGAAACACATTTACCGAATTCGCTGTAAAATAATCGGGAAGAGGAAGTTTTATCCTATAAACCGAGATTGTTGCACCTCCTGAGGTCAAAGTTAATATCATTCAAAATATCATCAACAACCTCATAAGGATTAGCTTTCTTATCTTTGATATTTTCTATTAAAATTTTATGCTCTCTGTTGTAAATGCTTTTTAAAATATTTTCTTGCAGATCATCATGCAGAAGCTTTAAAAATATACGCTCTCTCTTTTTCCTATTGTGCTCTTCATATAAATTGTTTTCAATAAGAAAATTTTTATGTTCGTAAATTTTATCAACAGCTTCTGCAACCCCTTTATTAAAAAGTGCTACAGTGTCAACTATTTCAGGTATTTTTCTATCTTTGTAAAGATTTTTACTTAGCTCTAACATTGCCTGAATTTCTCTTTTGGTTTTTTGTGCTCCTTCTCTGTCCGCTTTATTTAAAATAAATAGATCCGCTATTTCAAGTATTCCCGCTTTAATTGCCTGAATATCATCTCCCATACCGGGGATAACAACAACAATGGTGGTATGTGCAGTATCAACTATTTCTATTTCATCCTGCCCCACACCAACAGTTTCTACAATTATTACAGTCTTCCCCATAGCATCCATAACTTCTATAATTTCATTCGTAGAGCTGGATAATCCGCCAAGATGTCCTCTTGTGGCAAGACTCCTTATGAAAACATCAGGGTTCTCACAATGGGACTGCATTCTTATTCTATCACCCAAAATTGCACCTCCGGTAAAAGGGCTTGAAGGGTCTATTGCAATAACTCCAACTTTTTCTCCTCTGTTTAAAAATTCGGAAATTAATTTATCAGTTAACGTGCTTTTACCTGCGCCTGGCACACCTGTAATACCAAGGATAAAAGCATTGCCTGTGTAAGGATAAATTTTCTTCAACTTTTCCCTATATCCGGGAGTTCTATCGTCAATTTGACGCATTAACCTTGCAGCGGTTCTAATGTCTCCTTTAATCAGTTTGTTAACGAAATCCATTATAATAAACTCCTTTAATCTTTACTTAAAACATTTTCTTTTACCCATTTTACAGTATCTTCAACTTTGCTTCCAGGAAGAAATATCTCTTTAATGCCACATTCTTTAAGTTTAGGGACATCCTCTTCAGGTATAATTCCACCTCCCCAAACAACAATATCATCAACACCTTGCTCTTTCAGCAGCTCCATTACACGAGGGAAAAGATATTCATGAGCACCTGCAAGACTACTCAAACCTATTGCATCAACATCTTCCTGAATTGCTGTTGCAACTATCTGCTCTGGAGTCTGGTGCAATCCCGTATAAATTACTTCAAATCCTGAATCTCTTAATCCTCTTGCTATAATTTTTGCCCCCCTGTCATGTCCATCAAGCCCAGGTTTTGCAATTAAAACTCTGATTTTTCTATTTTCGTCCATAAACTCCTCCGTTCTATTTATTGTTAAATTTTAATAATGCTTTAATTTCAGGTAAGGATTCTAAAAAAGCATTAACCACATCAGGATCAAACTGCGTTCCTGAAAATTTTCTAATTTCACTTACCACTTTATTAAATTCTATTTTTTTTCTGTATGCTCTATCCGAAGACATTGCATCAAGAGTATCTGCAAGAGATATAATTCTTATTTTCAGGGAAAGTTCTTTTGTGGATATACCTTCGGGATAGCCTTTGCCATCGTATCTTTCATGATGATAGTAAACCATATCAACAATATTTGGGAATTGCTCGCGAATTGGATTCAAAATGGTTTTCCCGATAACCGGATGCTGTTTAATAACTTGAAATTCCTCATCAGTTAATTTGTAAGGCTTATTTAAGATACTTTCCGGAATTCCTATTTTTCCAATATCGTGAAGCAAAGCACCATAACAAAGTTCTTGAATTTCATTGTCTTTCAAACCCATTTTGCTTCCTATAATATTGGAAAATTTTGACACATTAGTGGAATGGTAATGTGTATATCTATCCTTTGCATCTATAGTCATCGCAAGAGTTTGCCATGTTTTCAAAAAAGTTTCCTGATTTTTTTTATAAAGATAAGCATTATAAAGAGCAATTGAAGCTTCATCAAAAATAATTTTCAAAGGAGTCAATTTTTCCACAGGGAATGCATCTTTTTCAAAAAAATTTAAAAGCAATGTAACACCAACTATTCTGTCTCCTGCTTTCAGCAAATGATACAGTCCTCCGCAAACTTCAATATTAAAATCACTTTTACATTCTTTAAAAATTAAAGACTTGTCATTTTCTGAAAATTTATCCAATAAATTCTTTAAATGTATTTTTTTAGGAACTTGTTTAAAAATTTCATGTTTTTTCTCTTTTAATTTTTTTCTCACTGCAATATAGTTTTCACTTGTCCTTAAAATTCCAAAATCATCGTTTATGTAGAGGATAACAGCATCAACATTCACTATTTTTTGTAAATTCTTCACAAAAGTAACTGCCACTTCCTCCGTTTCAAGGGTATTGCTAATACTGTCTGAAGCAGAATAAATATCTACTATCTCTTTTAGTTTTAAATTTTCATTTTCTAATTTGGCATTTTTGAGAACTTTTTCTATAGTTTTAACCAAAGTATTTATTTTAAAAGGTTTTAAAAGGTAATCTTTTACACCAAGTTTCATAGCTTCCACAACAGTCTCTATGCTGCCGTATCCTGTCATAAGCACAATAGGAGGAACTTTCTGATATTTCTTAAAAAAGTATTTTGCAAGTTCAATCCCTGTAATCGTCCCCATATTCAAATCGCTTAAAATAACGTCAAAATGTTCTTTGTGAAATATCTTCTTTGCTTCTTCTGGATTGCACGTTGTAACAACATGAAAATCAAGATTCTCAAAAGCTTCTTTTACAACATCAAGAATCATCTGATCGTCGTCAATAACAAGTATTCTTTCCTTCAATTTTGCACTCCTCGTTTATTTATGAATAAAATGCTTTACATCTTTTTTAGAAAAATGTAAATAACATAATTGT
>CAZLFW010000223.1:0-9519 GCA_964559045.1 uncultured bacterium | reverse complement strand
CATGGAAGATAATAAAAGAAATAACTTAAAAATGCAAGAGAAATTATTGGAAAAGTATGAATTATTTAGGTTATTAGATGAATTATCATTAAAAACAATATGTAATAGATTTGGTGAGATATATTATATTAAGCTATATTGAGAGATTTAATGGAGACGTCAGATACAAAGG
Organism: uncultured bacterium; assembly: GCA_964559045.1. Classification (GTDB taxonomy): domain Bacteria; phylum DYJV01; class DYJV01; order DYJV01; family DYJV01; genus CAZLFW01. The sequence continues at coordinate 9,347 of CAZLFW010000223.1, read as the reverse complement.
GAGTATATTTGAAAAATTGAAATATGAAAGAGAGGAAATGAATATGCTGTGTTGTAGGGAAAATTTTTTAAATCTAATATTGTCATTATTTAAAGATCTGGAGTCAAGCTACACATTTTTTTGTGATAAATTAAAAGAATTGGTTGATATTATTAAATATAATTTGCAAATCCTTGTTTTTCAAAGGTGCGAAACTTGAGTTAAATAATTGGACAGGAGAAAATTTATGGATTCCATTAAAAGTATCGGTAATCTCATGACCACTGCAATGGGAGTTATGCCTCACACAAATGTTGACAGAGCACTTGAGATTGCAATGTCCCTTGATATTCCTTACTGGCCTCAGCTTCCAAGATACAGTTATTACGAGGATATGTATGTTCAGGTTTCTGAGCATTTTCCCGGAATTGTTCTTGATTTGGAAAAAGAGATTCTCAGATTCTCTTATGAAAAATTTTCTTTGGAAATAGAAGAAACCCTTGCGAATTTCGATAATATTGAATATTTCGACGTAAGTGAGCAATACTCCGCAGTATACAGAAAATTTTTAAGCTTAAATTTGGATAAATACCCTGCAATTAGGGGACAGCTTGAAGGTCCCGTTAGTTTCGGTTTTTACGTCAAAGACATTGACAGTGACAGACCCATTATTTTTGACGATGAAATAAGGGACTTCATGCTTGAATTCATGGCTAAAAGAATCAATGCTCAACTGAGAAAATTAAAAGAAAAAAACAGCAATGCCTTTATGTTTATAGATGAGCCGGGATTACAATTTGTTTTCAGCGCAATGTCTGGATACAACGATATTGTTGCCAAAAGAGATATTGAAAATTTTTTATCAATGGTTGACTCTCCGAGAGGAATACATCTTTGCGGCAATCCGGACTGGGATTTTCTACTCGGTTTTAATATGGAAATTGTATCCATTGATCTTTACACCAACAGAGCAATAATTCCGATGCACGGTAAAGCGGTGAAAAGTTTTATTCAAAGAGGCGGAAAAATCGTATGGGGAATTATTCCAACTAATTTTGAGCCTTTTATGAATGAAAACATGGAAAGTTTAATCAAAATAATTACAGAAACATGGGATAAGGTTGTCAAGTCAGGGATTGATTTGGAAGAACTGCTTGCAAACAGTCTTTTATCCCCTGCAACTTGCTGTCTCGTTAATAAGGACAAGGAAAAAACAGTTGAAAAAGCTTTCGGTTTGTTAAAAGATATGTCCGAGACTTTAAAAGAAAAATACGGACTTAACTAATCCGATTACAGATAACCAACAAAAATATTGAGAAGATAAGAAAATTGTGATAATTAAATTTTACAAAAAATTAATATCGGAGGATAGTTATGAAAAAATATAATGTGGCTGTGGTAGGTGCAACAGGTGAAGTGGGAAAAACAATGAGAGAGATACTTGAAGAGCGTAAATTTCCCGTGAACAATATTAAACTTCTTGCGTCCGCAAGATCAGAGGGAAAAGTTGTGGAATTCTGCGGTAAAGCTGTTAAAGTTGAGAAACTTACAAAAGACTCTTTTAAAGATGTTGACATAGCTCTTTTTTCAGCAGGAGGAGCAATCAGTAAAGAATTCGCTCCTGTTGCAGCAGAGTGCGGCACAGTTGTTGTGGACAACAGCAGTGCATGGAGAATGGAGCCGGACATCCCTCTTGTAGTGCCTGAAGTTAACCCTCATGACATAGCTTTATACAAAAACAGGAACATTATTGCCAATCCCAACTGTTCTACAATTCAAATGGTTGTGCCTCTTAAGCCCATTCATGAAAAAGCAAAAATAAAAAGAATCGTTGTATCAACTTATCAGGCTGTCTCAGGCTCAGGTCATAAAGCAATTGAAGAGCTTGCAAATCAAACGGTTGCAATATTCAATCAGGAAGAAATTAAGAAAAAAGTTTACCCTCATCAAATTGCATTTAACTGTCTGCCTCATATTGATGTTTTTCTTGAGAACGGTTATACCAAAGAAGAGATGAAAATGGTTAATGAAACCAAAAAAATAATGGGTGACAATTCCATACAGGTTACAGCTACAACAGTTAGAGTGCCGGTATTTTACAGTCACTCCGAATCGGTTAATATTGAAACCGAGACCAAATTAACAGCGGAAGAAGTTAAGGAAATGATGAAAAATGCAGAAGGTGTTGTGCTAATTGACTCGCCTGAAAATAACGAATATCCTCTTGCAATTGATACAGCAGGAGCCGACCCTGTTTACGTTGGCAGAATAAGAGAAGATTTCTCGGTTCCCAACGGAATAAATATGTGGATTGTAGCCGACAATGTAAGAAAAGGAGCTGCATTAAACGCAGTTCAAATTGCCGAAGTTCTCATTAGAGACTATATGTAAAAGGAGTTTTCCATGAAAGCAAAAGTTTACTTTACAAGCATAACCGGCTCTTACAAGGCAAATCTTTTTCAAAGGATTTTAAATTTATGTTATGAAGCTGGATTAAAAGAAATAATAAACGAAAGAGATTTCGTGGCAATTAAGCTTCATTTCGGAGAAATGGGGAACTCCGCTTTTATCAGACCTATTTTTGTAAGAGAAGTGGTAAAAGAGCTCAAATCTCTTAAAGCCAAACCTTTTTTAACCGACTCCAACACACTTTATGTGGGAAGCAGATCAGATGCTGTTCAGCATCTTGAAACAGCTATAAAAAACGGATTTTCTTACGCAACAGTGGAAGCTCCGGTTATTATTGCAGACGGTCTCATAGGGACAGATGAAACAGCGGTTCAAGTGAATCTCAAGCATTTTGAAAAAGTGTTCATTGGCTCCGAGATTATAAATGCAGATGCAATTGTGAGCATGGCACATTTTAAACTTCACGAGTTAAGCGGTTTCGGAGGTGCAATAAAAAACGTGGGTATGGGTGCTGCTTCAAGAAGAGGAAAACTTGCCCAACATTCAAACATAGCTCCCAAGGTGAAATCCAAAAAATGTATAAGCTGCGGAACATGTATGAAAAAATGCCCGGCAAAGGCTATAAGTTTTAATGAAAACCAAAAAGCCTTCATTCAAAAGGAAACATGCATCGGATGCGGAGAGTGCATACTTCTTTGCCCCACAGAAGCGATTCAAATTCAGTGGAACGAAGCCATACCTGTATTTATGGAAAAAATGGTTGAATATACATACGGTGTGCTAAAAAATAAAAAGGGAAAATCAATATTTATAAACTTCCTGACAAATATAAGCCCAGCGTGTGACTGCTATCCTTTTAACGACATGCCTATTGCTCCGGATATTGGAATAGTTGTTTCAGACGATATTGTGGCAATTGACAGAGCTTGTGCAGATTTGCTTAACAATGCTCCAGCCAACAGAGGAAGCAAAGTTGATTCTTGTGAAATATCAGATAAAATGAAATGTGTATATCCTGAAATAGATTGGGAAATTCAGCTTGAATATGCTGAAAAAATTGGCTTGGGCACTCAAAATTACGATTTAATCAGCATTTAAAAGGAGTTTTTATGGAATTCGACATTGTGCCGTTTCAGGCAAGGCTTGAAAGGCTTGCTTTTAACAATCACATGCAGGTTGTTCAATTTGCCGACCTAACATCTTCCGAAGTTCCGGAATTTAAAAATTTTACACGTGCAATGGTAATCGGACAATCTTTCGGCGACTTGTTAATGGATAAATTCAACGAAGAAACCTTTAAATTTCATTTGGAGCTAATTAAAAAACACGTTGCCTTAACCGCTTACCAAATATATCATCTGCTTACCATTGAAGGATACGATGCAATGATTCTCGAACCTGTTTTTTTAAAAGGAGAAAACAGATTATCCGATTTGAACAGAATGTGTGCCAAACTTGCAGGAGTGGGCGATTCGGGAGAAAACGGTTTTTTTGTTTCTCCCACATACGGTGTAAAAATCGTTTTATGCTCTGTTATTACAAACTCGCCTCTTGAATTTGATTCCGAATATAACGTAAACCTTTGCAAACAATGTAATATATGTAAAGAAAATGATTTTTTATCATCTGTTGTAAAATGTCCTTACGGAAAAAGCAGATAAAATAGGAAACAACTGTTGCATAACGATTCATTTATCCCTTTTAATATAGAAACTCTCGTATTATCAGGCAAAAATCTCATAGAAGCAAGTGCTGGCACAGGCAAAACATTCAGCATTTGCAGAATTTTTTTAAAAGCGCTTCTTGAAAATCATAACAAATTCAATTACCAATCAATCCTTGTAATAACTTATACCAACGCTGCAACATACGAATTAAAAAGAAGAATTAGGAAAACACTGAAAGAAGCTTTGGAATATTTTGAATCAGGAAAGGACAAAAATAACAATTTGAAATTCTTAGAAAAATACAATCCTAATTTAAGCAAAAAAATTATAAAAGATAGCATAATAAATTTTGACGAAACAAACATTTTCACCATTCACGGATTTTGCAAAAAAGTAATAGATGAAAACAATTTAACTTTTTCCGAAAACATTGTGCCTGACGATTCCCAATTCATAGAAGAGTATGTGAAAGATTTCTGGAGGAAAAACATTTTAACCCTTAACGAAACTTTTTTAAACTACATGATTTTCAGTAAAAAAATCACTGTTGAAAATCTCATTCACAATTGTCAAAATATTTCTAAAAAAGTTAAATTCAAGGTTTTTCCAAAAACAAAAAATACAAATTTGAAAATAGAACTAACAGACATTGAAAACAGCTTAAAAATCATCAAAAAAATAAAAACAAAAGTAAATTCTAATTATAATGGATATTTTCAAGATTTGGAAAAAGTTTTGTTCCACCCTTTTTTAAACAAAAGAAGTTTCAGTCAAAAAATATGCAGTGAACTTATCAAAGAGTTTGGTTTTTATTTTCAAAATGACATTTACCTGATTCCAACAACTCTTGAAAAATTAAAAATCGAAAAAATTATTGAAAACATTAAAAAGGGAGAAAACATAGAAATACCGGAAATATTTGAATTTATAGATATATTATTCGAACAAACGGACAAAATCAAGATAAAATACGATGAATTCATCATAGAAATAAAATCCGTATTGTATGAAAAACTGCATAAAGAGCTTTTAGCGAGAAAAGAGCACTACAGCTTACTCTCGTATAACGATCTGTTATTTAAGCTTTACAATTCTCTTTCCAATGGTTCAAACGGGAGAGCTCTTGCAGAAAAAATAAGAAAAAAATACAAACTTGCAATGATTGACGAATTTCAGGATACCGACCCGATTCAATACGAGATTTTTAAAAAAATATTTTACAGCAAAGATACCACTGTATTCTTTATAGGAGACCCGAAACAAAGCATATACAGCTTTAGAGGCGGAGACATTTTCACATACATGAAAGCTGCCAAGGAAGTAACTAAAAAGTATACCCTTAACAAGTGTTTCCGTTCCAAAAAAGAGATAGTTGACGCAATTAACAAAATTTTTTCAAAATCAAAAGCTCCTTTTATTTTCAAAGATATAACATACAATAAAACAGTCTATAAGCAATGCAAGGAAAACATTGACATTAAAGAGGCTTTTAATATCTATGCAATTAAAGGAAGCAAACTTACAAAAGACACTCTTATGCGGAAAACAGGCACGGAGATAGCACAAAAGATATTTTACCTGTTAAATGAAAAAAAGGTCAAACCTGAAAAAATTGCAATTATTGTTAGGACACACAATGAAGCTGCTTTTTATAATGACTTCCTAAAACAGTTCAATGTGAAAACAGTGATACACAGTGATATTTCGGTCTTTGAAACAAAAGAAGCTTTTGAAACGGAAAAACTCCTTTTGGCTATTAAAAATCCAACTGATAAAAAAAAGGTTTTTACAGCTTTGTCTACGGATTTTTTCGGTAAAAACTCGGATGAAATATTGGAATTGCAAACAGATACGGAAAAATTCGAAAAAATAGTGTCCGAATTTGCGGAATATAAAGAGAAATGGATAAATTTCGGTTTTATGAACATGTTTTACGCTCTTACCTCTGAAAATTTAGTTTTTGAAAGAATAATGAGCCAAAATAACGGAGAGAGAGCAGTTACCAACCTGTTACATATCTCCGAACTGCTTAACAAAGCAAGCATCAATGAAAATCTGTCAATGGAAGGTGTAATCAAATGGTTAAACGAAAGACGTATAGGCTCCGTAAAAACTTCCGAATACGAGCTGAGGCTCGAATCCGATGAAAATGCCGTTAGCATTGTAACGATTCACAAAAGCAAAGGTTTGGAATATCCTTTTCTGTTTTTTCCTTTTTTCTTCGGAGAAATCAGAAGCTCCGGAAAAGATGAAATCTTTTATCATAACGACAAATTTGAACTTATTCTGAATCTTGGAAAACAAAACAAAAATGACAATTTTGAAAAATTTGAAAAATTTGAAAAAGATGAAAAATTCTCGGAAATGATAAGATTGTTTTACGTTGCAATAACAAGGGCAATAGTTCAATGCAATATTTTTATTTATATTGATGATGCAAAAGGACTTATAAATCCTGTTTTAAATCATTTAACCGACAATAATTCAGATTTTCTGAAAAAATATATTAAAGATGCAAGTCAAGAACAAGAACATGAAAAATCCGCTCTACCTGTTTCTGAAAAAAATAATAATCTGCATTTTAAATCTTTTTCAGGAACAATAGGGAGAAAATATGTTGTTGACAGTTTTACCAAAATTTCATTCAGAAAAGAAAATGAAAAATCCGACGAAACCGACTTTGATTTTACAATATCTCCGGACACAGTTGAAAAAAACATTTTTACCCTTCCCAAAGGAGCTGAAACAGGATTACTGTTTCACAGAATAATGGAAACAATTGATTTTTCCAATGAAGATAAGCAACTTGAACTGAGGATTAAAGAAGAAATTAAAACCTCAAATCCCGCTTATGAAGAGTGGTGTCCCGTTATTTTAAACACTGTTAAAAAAGTTTTGAATATTGAACTGATTACCGAAGAGAAAGAGAAAATCATACTGAAAAAAACAGATAAAAGTAAAAAAATTCCAGAGATGGAATTTTACCTGAGCGTGGAAAACGAGAAAAAATTTCTGAAAGAAATATTCAAAGACATTCCCGAAACTTTCAAAAAAAATATGCCGAACAACGGATTTACTTTGAAAACTTATTTAAGGGGTTTTATAGATTTGATTTTTCAGTGGCAAGGAAAATTTTTCATTATTGACTGGAAATCAAATTTTCTCGGAGACTCCCCCGATGATTACAACATTGATAATTTGGAAAAAGTTATCAGCTCTCATCTCTATTTTTTACAGTATTACATTTACTCGGCAGCACTTTACGCATTTTTAAAAACAAGGAAAGATTATTTTGATTATAATGAATTCGGAGGAGTTTTTTATATTTTTCTTAGAGGTGTCGAGCATGGTAAAGGAATTTTTTTTGACAAACCGAGTAAAAAATTTTTTTCCGCTCTTGAGGAGTTAATTTAATATGAATATGCCACAATTCGAAGAATTTTCCGATTTTGACATGTTTACGGGAAAATTTCTCGTTTCAAAATGCAATAACAGTATCACTGAAACAGAAAAAGAAACATTGGAGAAATACATAAGAATTTTAAGCAGAAACCTTTCGTTTGGAGATACCTGCATAACAATGGAAGATACGGACATTAAAACTCTGTTTATAAAATCAGGCATTGCGGACGATTCCGGAGATAAACCTGTTGTAATTGAAAAAAATAGAATTTATTTTCAAAAGCTCTGGAAATACGAAAACGAACTTGCCTCTCTTTTAAAGAAAAAAGCAAGCATTGAATTTGAAATTAACGATGATTCATTGCAGCATATCAACACTCTTTTCCCAAAATCAGGTTTTCAGAAAATAGCTGCAATCACAGCTATTTCAAAAGGGTTATCAGTTATTTCAGGAGGTCCCGGAACAGGCAAAACAACAACAGTTGCCAAAATCATAGATATTTTGCTTTTAGAGCCTCACTGCAACATTGCCGTAACCGCACCAACAGGCAAAGCTGTTGTCCGGGTTCAGCAGAGTATTAACGAAGCATTAAAAAACCTTCCGTTGAAAAACAAGGATAAATTTCCCTCAAAGGCGGAAACAGTGCATAAGCTTCTCGGAATGTCTCGGGAAGCGTCAGGATTCCGGTTTAATGCCGAAAATCCTTTACCGTATGACACTGTTATAGTGGATGAAGTTTCCATGGTGGATATTTTTCTTATGAAAAGTCTCCTTGATGCTTTAAAAGAAAAATGCAGAATCATTTTAATAGGAGATAAAGACCAGCTTGAATCAGTTGAAGCAGGAGCAGTGCTCGGAGAAATATGCTCAATAGGAGAAATGAACAGATTTACGGAAGATTTTGCCAAAAAATACAATCTCAAAGTAAAAACAACTGACAATGAGTTTCTCAATTCTTTTGTAGAATTAAAGGAAAACTTCCGGTTCGGGAAAAACAGCGACTTGAATAAATTCAGCATTTCAATAAAAGAAAGCGATTTGGAGGAAATCGAAGAAATATTGTTTAAAGGAAAAGATATTGAATGGTTGGATATATCTGAAAAATTTCCGGAAAAACTCGAAAATTTAATGCTCCGACATTTTTATGAAATTATAAATGCGGGCTCAATTGAAACAGCATTTAACAGATTTAACGACTTAATTGTGTTAACTCCTTATAAAACGGGAAATTTCAGTGTTGAATTCTTCAATACTTTTTTTGAAAAATCTCTGTTTTCAAAGGGAATTATCTCCGGGAACAAGTCTTGGTATCAAGGCAAACCTATTGTTATCAACGGAAATGATTATGATTTGAATATTTACAACGGAGATATCGGAATTTTTTTTAACAAAAAAGTTTACTTTAGAAACAGTGAAAATTTGATAAACATAAATCCTCATCTTATCAATAATTACAGCACGTGCTACGCTTTAACCGTGCATAAAAGTCAAGGCTCCGAATTTAAAAACGTAATATTCTGCTTAGGAGCAAGAGATTCTTTTATTATGAATAAAGCTCTGATTTATACGGCTGTTACACGGGCAAGGGAAAAGGTCTATATTTACGGCGATAAATCTCTCTTTAAAAAAGCTTTGAAAAGAGACGCAAAACGTGTTTCAGGGTTAAAAGAAAAATTAATCGGGATTTAAAATATGATTGTAATAATGCCTATCATTTTGGAAAAGAGACAGTGGACTCTCTTAAAAAGTAAAGTATTTTTATTTATACTGCATGATAATTTCTGGTAATTTCAACAAACCTTTCAAAAGCATAACTGTAAAAGCTGTTATATTGTTTGTATCATTATTTTTTATTATTTTTATTTGTATAAAATATATTTATATGTTAT
>CAZLFW010000222.1:0-4572 GCA_964559045.1 uncultured bacterium | reverse complement strand
ATGACCATAATACACTTCCCTCCGCAGCGTAAAGCGATGCACATGACATTAGAAAAAAAATAAAAAAAATAAATTTTAAAAAATTTTTTCTCATTTAATACCTCCCTATAATCTTTTTATTTTTTGCAATCATTGCTTTTATCTCGGATTAGAACAATAGCAGGCAGGAATTTCAAAGTTTGTAATAAAAGCAAAAATTTGCAATGATAAGTTAATATAATATAATTTTTTACTACAGTATGTAATCAAAATCACATTTTGTGAAATTTATTTAAAAAAAATTAAATATTATTGAAGTTGCAAATATAAAATAATTGTAGTAATATGAAATTATGAATTTACGACGGGCAAATATCAAGGATGCCAATGATATTTACAAGTTAATCTCTTATTTTGCGAAAAAGGGTCTGTTGCTGCAACGCACTTTAAGCAACATTTACGATAATATCAGAGACTTTAATGTGATTGAAGTTGACAATGAAATCGTTGCTATTGCAGCAATGCACGTTTGCTGGGAAGATTTCGGCGAAATCCGCTCCATTTGCGTTAAAGAAGAGCATTTTTTCAAAGGATACGGCAGAGCTTTGGTGGAAGCTTCGGTTAGAGACGCAGTGGATGTTAAGCTTAGCAAACTTTTTGTTTTGACTTATCAGGTAGAATTTTTTGAAAAGCTTGGTTTTTTTTTGGTGAATAAAAAAGTTTTACCCAAGAAAATATGGGGTGAGTGTATAAATTGTCCAAAATTTCCCAATTGTGACGAAACTGCAATGATGAAAATTTTATAGCGGAGAGATTATGGAGGAACTGAATTTTTTTGCAAAAAAACTTTCTTCAAAAGTTGACGAATATGAAATTGTCAGAAAAAAGATAGATAAAATATCGCTTACAGTTAAAAAAGGCAAAATTGAGGATTTAAAGGAATCAAAAGAAGTCTTATATACTTTGCGTATTGTTAAAAACAAAAAAACGGGATTGACATATTTTACATCTGTGCAAGATATTGACAATATTTTAAATAATGTGGTGGCTTTAAGTGAAATTTCCGACAGGGACGAATTTAATACTTTTTACAATAACGAGTTTGAAGAAAATAAAATCGAACTCAGTAATAAAGAAATTGATGAAATAACATTGGAACATATGAAAGATTTTTCTCTTCTACTTGAGGAGTGCTCGTATAAAAGAGACAAAAGAATATCCAATGTTAAAGATGCGGGGTTTTTTAAAGGCAAAACAGTTGTTTCTTATTTTAATTCAAACAATATTGCAAAAGAGTATGCAACCGATTATTGCGGAGCTTCGGTTGTTGTGGTTGCAAAGGATAACGGAAACAGTATGATGGGATATGAATACGTTGTTTCCAAACGTTTTGATTTTAACAGTGAAAAAGTGGCTGAAACAGCGGTGAATAAAGCTGTCAGAATGTTAAACGCTAAAAAATCAGGCACATACAAATTTCCGGTAATAATAGAAAATGAGCTTGCAGGTGATATCCTGTCCATACTTGCACCTTCCTTTTTTATTGAAAATTTGCGTAAAAACAAATCAATGCTTTCAAATATCAAAGATAAGAAAATAGCTTCCGATAATTTTGTTCTTGTTGATGACGGAATTAATCCCGAATTTGTAGGGTCAGCTCTCTTTGACGACGAAGGGACTCCCACTAACAAAAAATATCTTATTAAAAACGGGATGTTAAACGAGTTTCTATACAACTATTATTATGCGAAAAAAGAAGGGAAAAATTTTGCAGGCAACGGTTTTTTGCCAAGTTTTAAAGCAAGCCCCTCAATTACATATACCAACCTTATTCTATCACCGGGAGACACTGATTTTAACGATTTTATCAGGTCTCTTCAAAGAGGCATTCTTCTTACAAATCTTATGGGGCTTCATACGGCGGACCCTGTTTCGGGAGATTTTTCTCTTGGAGGAGAAGGAATTTTAATTGAAAACGGTAATTTTTCAAAACCTGTTAAGGAATTTGTAATTAGCGGAAACATTATTGATATTCTAAAAAATTGCAAGATAATTTTCAATGATTTAAAAGTTAACGGCAGAATAATTTCTCCGTCAATTCTCGTGGAAGGATTGAAAATAGTTGGCAATTAAGATTAATAAAGAGATTAGGGAAGTTATTTCACTTATTTCAAATATTTTTGAAGCATATACCACTGCATTTTACATTTTCGATTCGTCGGAAAATCTTTTGGAGCTTAGCTATCACTATTCTTTAAGTAACAACATAAAAGAAAATTTTTCCGTAAATATAGGCAAGAATCTTAAAATTTGGCTTATGAACCTGAAAAAACCCGTCACCTTAACAGATGAAAGCAGTTGCGACTATGCCGAGCTTTTGCAAATATATAAAAAGCAGGAAAATATAAAGTGTTTTTTTGCGGTTCCAGTGGGAAATTTCAGGGGAATAATCTATATTGACACCAAAAGAAGCTATGCTTTTCCTGAAAAAGAACAGAAGCTTCTCAAGCATTGCTCAAATATTATGGAGCTTCTTTTCAGAATCGAAGATTCAGCAAGGAATATAAAAGAATTCATAGATTATTCAGAGCTTGCAAAACGAATAAAACTTCAAATTGCAAGCGGTAACACTGATGTTAACAGCATGGAGTCAGTAATTGAAAAAATTGCTAATATTTTACAGTTTGAATACGGTGTTTTGGTTATAAACGATTTTTCTGAGAAATTTAAATTTGCATCTACCAACAACTATAATCTCGGAATGTTATCAGGCAGAACGTTTTCTTTTAAAGATTCTGTTGTGGGAACATTTTTGGGAAAAAAGATTAAAAACATAAAATATGTGGCAACGGGAATTTCGGAACATTTGCATTTTTTTACCAAAATCGAAAGATTTGATAAAAACCGAATTAAAAATTATCTTTATTTCCCTTTTTATACAGGTGCAAGCGTTATGGGAGCGTTTGTTTTTTTTAATTTTAAAAAAGAATATAATTTTAATAAATTGTGTCATTATTTATACGATATTTTATATCCTGTGGTTTATGAAAACACTGTCAGGGAAAGTCTCAATTCCATTGTTACCAAAGAGCCGGTAACTGGATTTACCAGAGATTACTACTTTTTCAAAAAACTTGAAACATCTTCCCTGGGTGACAAAGGATTAATATTTGTTAGAAATAAAAAAATGTATTCTTTTTTAAAAAAACATTCTCTTCCTTCTCTACTGCAAATATATAAAAAATTAAAAAACAACCTTGAAAAAATTTTAAACAATGATATTGAAGGAGTATTAATTTCTCTTGACAAAATTGCTTTTTTGGTTACAATTAATGATATGCGTGAGTTTTTATTAAAGAAAAATATTATTCTGAAAACGTTTCAAAGCAGATTGTTCAATATTGACAACCAAGAGATAACAGTTGAGCTGGATATTGAAATTTTTGAAAATTTAAGCAAAAGTAAAAGTGAAGTTTTAAAAATTTCTTATAAGTGAGGATAATATGTTTAAAATATTGTTAAACTTTTTTTCCAAAGATATTGCTATAGATTTGGGCACGGCAAATACCCTTTTTTATCTGAAAGGCGAGGGTATTCTCCTTAACGAACCTTCAGTGGTGGTTCTTGACAAAACCAAGGGTAAAGTTCTGTATGTGGGTAAAGAGGCTAAAGAGATGCTTGGTAAAACTCCTCCCAATATGGAAGTTATAAGACCATTGAAAGACGGAGTTATTTCAGATTACGAAACTACAAAGGCAATGATTAGCCTGTTTATTATGAAGGTATTAAAACGTAAAAGGCTTGTAAAGCCGAGAATTGCCATCTGTGTCCCAGCCGGTATAACGCAGGTTGAGAAAAAGGCTGTTATAGATTCCGCTTTGCAGGCAGGAGGAAGAGAAATATTGCTTATTGAAGAGCCTATGGCTGCTGCAATAGGTGCAGGTCTTGATATTTCGGCACCTTACGGAAACATGGTTGTTGATATTGGAGGCGGAACTACGGAAGTGGCGGTAATAAGTCTATCGTCAGTTGCTTACAGTGAATCGGTGAGGGTTGCAGGAGATGAAGGGAATGAGGCTATTATGGATTATTTCAAAAGAAAATATAATCTTTTTATAGGGGAAAATACCGCTGAAAAGGTTAAAATTGCAATAGGAAGCGCTTTTCCTTTGCCTGAAGAATTAAGCTACGATGTTTCGGGAAGGGATATGGTTTCGGGAATACCGAGAAACATTACCGTAAAAGACGATGAAATCAGAGATGCGTTGAAACCACCTGTTGAAGAAATAGTTCGTTCCGTTAAAAGAGCTCTTGAAAAAACACCTCCGGAGCTTTCCGCCGACATATTGGATAAAGGTATTTATCTTACCGGAGGAGGAGCGCTTTTAAAAGGTCTTGACAAATTAATAACAGAAGAAACAGGCTTGAAAGTGCGAGTTACCGACGACCCTCTTACAGATGTTGCAAAAGGCACAGGAACCGCGATAGAAGAATATAAAAAATACAGACATTATTCCTGCGGATGTAGAATTAATAGGCGGCGGAGAATATATTCTAGTTGACCAATCCGCCCTAACGGGTGAGAGTCTGCCT
>CAZLFW010000221.1:0-9619 GCA_964559045.1 uncultured bacterium | reverse complement strand
CCATTTGTTCACGTAAAAGATACTTCAAGAGCATTTGTAACAGTTATGGAGGCAGATAAAGAATTAGTCAATGGAGAGATTTTCAATGTAGGTAGCAATGAGCAAAATTATCAAATAAAGCCATTAGCTGAATTAATAGCTGATGCCATAGGATTGCCTTTCAATTTTGAGTGGTATGGTTCTCCAGATAAACGCTCATATAGGGTAGATTTTAGTAAAATTAAGGAAACCTTAAATTTTAAACCTAAATACACACCTGCGGCGGTTAAAACTCCTCCTGAAATTAAAACAGGTGCAGATAAAACTCCTTCTGAAATATGCATTATTTCATCTCCTCTGTTTTCACCCAGATAAGAGCGCCTATTTCAACATCTTTTCCGTTAATTTTATCACCGTCCATTAATGCTGCAAATCCCCACCAGCCTGCTTTAGGCATTGCATAAGAAAATACTCCGTTTTTATCCGCTTTAATAACCTGAGTTATATAAGGATCCGACGGTGCCTTTATTTTCCCGTCTTTATTGTAATACTCAACTTCAATCTCTGCAAAAGGAACAGGCTTACCTTTATACAAAACAACTCCTCTGAAAATATTTCCAGCCCATAATCCGTAAGGTCTCACAAGAGGTTTGATTTCAGCGGGGAATCCCACTAAATTGTCCCACCCTTCTTCAAGACCGTAAGCATCCACTACAACTTTTGTATAGTGAATGATAAATTTGTTTTCAGCAGGCTCCCAATAAGGCTTGGGAGCAACATAAAAAATGTAATCTCCCGGTTTTTTAAATCTGTATGAAGCTGCCCATGTTTTAAACCCTTTTATTTTTTTCATTTTCAGTTTTTCAGTGAGATTTGTTTTTTTACCGTTTAGCATTACTCCGAAACTATTCGGTTTTTCCATATTCATCATATTACCTTCAAAAGGGTGTGTAAAAACAACATTTATTTTTATTTTATTTCCAGTTCCATGGTTCACTATGTTCTTTGACGGTATAATCATTTGAAAATGAGCAAACAGCATTGATGCGGGAAAAATTACAATTGACAAAACAAAGAATAAAATTTTTTTTAACATTACAGCCTCCTTCTTATACAAGTTTACGGTTCAAAATTGAAAGATACTTTAATAACAACAAGTTAAGGATACCACCAATGTCATTTCAAGTAGAAAGTTGTATTAAATATTCGAAAATAGAAAATTTAAAACTAAACCTTTAAAATCGCCTTGACTCAAAAAAAAAGCCACGACGATTATAAACTTTTATAACCTTCGTGGCTTCAATAAATTCTTTCTTAGAATTTATTGAAGACGCTTTATATTAATCGCTTTTATTTGTCAAGAATTTTTCTTTCAAATTTTTTAAAAAAAATCTTGACTTATTTTTCCAAATTTATTATTGAATGAATATTCAATCAATAAAAATCAGGGAGTTGTTTATGAAAACTTTAAACCTTGCTTCAAAATTTACAGAAAATGCTGAAACCACACCTGAAAAAATTTTTATAAAGTATAAGACAGACGGAAAATATAAAGACTTCTCATGGGAAGAGATTAAAATTTACGTTTATAAGCTCGCTTCTTTCTTACTTTCGAAATCTTCTCCGGGAAATAAAATAGCCCTTCTTTCCCACAACAGAATGCATTGGCTGTGTGCAGATTACGCTATTTTGTCGGCAGGATGCGTTACTGTTCCAGTGTATCCCACAAGCACAAAGGGACAGGTTGAATATATTCTTAAAGATGCCAATGTAAAAACGATTTTTGTGGAAAATATGGAACAGTTTGAAAAAGTGAAAGATTTTGATTTCTTGGATACAATTGTATTATTTGACTATACTGACAAAAATATTTACTGTTTTGACAAAATTATCAAAGAGCAGGAAATTTATTATGAAAAAATTAAGGAAACAATTGATAAAATTAACAATGACAATCTTGTAACCTTAATATACACTTCAGGCACCACAGGACCTCCCAAAGGCGTGTATTTAACGCACAACAATTTTCTGCACAATGTTATAAGGGGGGGAGAGGTTATAAAGGTAACAAACAGCGATATATTTCTCTCTCATCTTCCTCTTAGCCATGTGCTTGAACGATGTGTAGGCCATTTTGTTCCCATGTATTACGGTGCAACCATTGCCTATGCGGAAGAAATAGATACAATTGGAGACAACCTGAAAGAGATAAAACCTACAATGTTTGTAAGTGTTCCGAGACTTTATGAAAAAATTCTTGAAAGGATAGTTGAAAAAGTAAGGGAAGCTTCAGCGTTAAAAAAGAAGCTGTTCTACTCTGCAAAAGAGACTGCTGAAAAATATGCTGAACACGTTGCATACGGGAAAGAATTCGGGTTCTTTGACAAGCTTAAATACAGTTTTTTTGAAAAAAAGGTTTATTCAAAATTGCGTGAAGTTTTTGGCGGCAATATGAGAATCATGATTTCTGGAGGCGCAAAACTCCCTTATGAAATAGGGCTTTTTTACAACGGTATAGGCATAAATCTTTTAGAAGGCTACGGGCTTACGGAAACTTCACCTGTAATCACTGTAAATCCACCTGACAAAAATAAAATAGGCACTGTTGGTAAACCGTTGAAAGACGTTGAGATTAAAATTGCAGAAGACGGTGAAATTCTCACCAAAGGTCCCAATGTTACAAAAGGTTATCATAACAAGCCCGAAGAAAATAAAGCCGCTTTCAAAGACGGATATTTCTGCACAGGCGACATAGGAGAGATAGATAAGGACGGATATTTGAAAATAACAGACAGGAAAAAAGACTTGCTCGTTACTTCTGGAGGGAAAAACATTGCCCCTGCATCAATTGAAAATATAATAAAAGAAGACCCGTTTATCAGTGAAATAATGGTTTACGGTGACGGGAAAAAATTTTTATCAGCTCTCATTGTTCCTAATTTCGATGCAATAAAGCAGTGGGGAGAGGAAAGAGGTTTAAAATTTGAAGATAATTCGGAAATGGTTAACAATGAAAAGGTTATACGTCTTATTTACCACAGATTGGAAATAAGAAGCAAACCTCTTGCAAGATTCGAACAAATTAAAAAATTTCTTCTCCTTGACAAGGAATTTTCAATGGATGAAGGTGAAGTTACGCCTACTTTAAAATTAAGAAGAAAAATTATTACAGATAAATACAAAGATAAACTTGATGCTTTTTATAAGGATTAATTATGCCTAAGGTAAAAGACGATTTTAAAAAAAAGAAAATTATTGAAGCTGCAATAAGAGTTATATCTGAAAAAGGTTTTTTCAAATCAACAATATCCACAATAGCATACGGAGCTAAAGTTGCAGACGGAACAATATACACATATTTCAGAAACAAAGAAGATCTTCTTATTCAATCTTTCGAATATGTTCTCGACATAATTCTCGACGGTATTCACAAAGAATTGAAAAATGAAAATGATTATTTAAAAAAAATTAAAATAATCATTACAGGTCACTTAAATTTCATGGAGCAGCATCCCGACCTTGCAAATTTCCTGCAAATTCAGCTTAGACAGTCAAAAAGAGAGATTAGGCTTAAAATCCGTGAAATAATGAGAAAATATTACAAAATAATAGGTAAAATTCTTTCAGAAGCTATTTCTCAAGGTATTGTAAGAGATGACGTAAATTTACGAATAATAGGTCACATGATTTTCGGCACAGTTGACGAAATTGTAACATCGTGGGTTCTTGCGGAAAACAGATGCAGTTTAACTGATAAAGCTGATGAGATTTACAAATTAATTATTTCCGCAATTAAAAAAAGATAAAATTTTTTAAATTTTAAATGAGTGAACATTCAATCAAAT
Source organism: uncultured bacterium (assembly GCA_964559045.1). Lineage (GTDB taxonomy): Bacteria > DYJV01 > DYJV01 > DYJV01 > DYJV01 > CAZLFW01. The sequence continues at coordinate 5,795 of CAZLFW010000221.1, read as the reverse complement.
AAAACAGGAGGAAAAAATGAGTTATTCAATTAAAAAGGCTGCTGTTCTCGGTGCAGGCGTTATGGGGAGTCAAATTGCCGCCCATCTCGCCAATGCGGGAATCCCATGCTATCTGTTTGATATTGTTCTTCCCGAACTTGGAGAAGATGACAGGAAAAAAGGATTAACCGAAGATTCAGAACAATTCAGAAACAAACTTGCAAATATTGCAATTAAAAATCTTGCAAAAATGAAACCGTCTCCAATTTTCAGTAAAAAGCTTCTCTCTATGTTAACCCCAGGTAATTTTGAAGATGATATGGAAAAAATTAAAGATGCGGATTGGATAATCGAAGTTGTTGCGGAACGAATGGATATTAAAAAAAGCTTGCTGAAAAAAGTCGAAAAATTCGCTTCACCAACAGCTCTCATTACAACCAACACATCGGGATTGTCAGTTAATGAAATGGTTAAAGAATGTTCGGAAGATTTCCGAAAAAGATTTTTCGGAACGCATTTTTTCAATCCTCCGAGATATATGAAGCTTTTGGAAATTATTCCCGGTGAAAAAACCGACCCTGAGGCTGTAAAATTTTTATCCGAATTTATAGAAACTAAGCTTGGCAAAGGTATTGTTTACTGCAAAGACACAGTTAATTTCATAGGAAACAGAATAGGTGTATACGGTATCTCAAATACCATTCAGGAAATGGTTAAAACCGGGCTTTCTATTTCCGAAGTTGACGCTGCAACGGGACCTATGCTTGGCAGACCCAAAACAGCCTCGTTCAGAACGTCTGACATGGTTGGAATTGACATTCTTTATCATGTTGCAAAAAACGTTTACGATTTATGCCAAGATGATGAAAACAGGGATGAATTCAAACTTCCAGAATTTATCGAAAAAATGCTGGAAAATAAATGGCTGGGAAACAAAACCGGTCAAGGTTTCTACAAAAAAGTCAAAACAGACAAAGGTAAGGAAGTTTACGAACTTGATTACAGAACACTTGAATATATTCCGAGAAAAAAGGTAAAGTATGCCTCTCTTGAAGCTGCAAAACAGGCGGGAGGAGTAAAAAACAGGATAAAAACATTTGTTTACGGAAAAGATAAACTTGCAAAATTTGCATGGAAAACATTAACATCAACTCTCCTGTATGCAGCTAATAAAATACCTGAAATTTCAGATGACATTGTAAATGTGGACAATGCACTTAAATGGGGATTTAACTGGCAATTAGGTCCTTTTGAAATATGGGATGCAATAGGCGTTAGAAAGTCTGTTGAAAGATTAAAGGAAGAAGGAATTGCAATACCTGAAAAAATAGAAAACTTTCTGAAAGAAGGAAATGAAAATTTTTACAAAGAAGAAGGAGATGATAAGTATTATTACTGCTTCAAAGAAAAAACATATAAAAAGATAGAAAAAAACAAAAAAACAATAATTCTTAAAGAGCTTAAAAAAGATAACAATAAAATCATAGCTTCAAATAACGGAGCATCTTTGATTGATATTGGAAACGGCATATTGTGCCTTGAGTTTCATTCCAAAATGAATGCAATAGGTGCGGATACTGTGAATATGATTAACAAGGCGGTTGAAACAGTTGAAAAAGAATATGAAGGGCTTGTTATAGCTAACGACGGAAAAGCATTCAGTGTGGGAGCCAATTTAATGCTTGTGCTTCTTGAAGCTGAAGATGAAGAATGGGATGAACTGAATTTTATGGTTAAAGCTTTTCAAAAAGCTTGCATGAACCTTAAATATTGTTCAAAACCTGTAGTGGCAGCTCCTTTCGGTTATACCTTTGGCGGAGGTCTTGAAGTTTGTCTTGCAGCGGATATTGTAAATGCCTATGCAGAAACATATACGGGCCTTGTTGAAGTGGGTGTGGGAGTTATTCCCGCAGGAGGAGGCACCAAAGAGCTAATTGTAAGAAATCTCGATTTAATACCTAACGACCCTGCTCTCGGAATAGACAGACTACCTTTTACAAGACGGGCTTTTGAAACAATAGCAATGGCAAAAGTGGCAACATCGGCAATGGAAGCCCAAGATTTCGGGTATTTCAAAGAGTGCGACCACATAACAATGAACAGAGATTTCCTCATTCACGATTCTAAGAAACTATGCCTTGCTCTTGCCGAAGCAGGATACAGACCCAAACAATACAGAACGGATATTGTTGTTCCCGGAAAATCAGCTTATGCTCTCTTTAAAGTTGCAGTTTACACAATGCTTGAAGCAAAACAGATTACCGAATATGACGCTGTTATAGGAAAAAAATTGGCTTATGTTGTTGCAGGAGGAGATGTTGACGACGGCACTGCTGTTGACGAATGGTATCTCCTTGACCTTGAAAGAGAAGCATTTCTCAGTCTTGCAGGAGATCCCAGAACACAGGCAAGAATGAGACACATGCTTAGATACAACAAACCCCTTAGGAATTAAAAGTTTAAAAATAAAATGAAACCATAGGAGGATAAAATGAAAGAAGCGGTTATTGTTTCTGCCGTAAGAACACCAATAGGAAAAGCAAAAAGAGGAAGTTTGGCAAAATTCAGGCCTGATGACCTTGCAGCAATAGTTATTAAAGAAGTTATTAACAGGGCAAACGGTGCCGTAAAACCCGAAGATATAGATGACGTTGTTATAGGAAACGCATTTCCCGAAGCTGAACAGGGATTGAACATGGCAAGAATAGCAGCGTTGAGAGCAGGCTTACCCGACTCGGTTCCAGCTGTAACTGTTAACAGATTTTGTTCTTCGGGGATACAAAGTATTGCTGATGCTGCTTTTAAAATAATGAGCGGTCAATACGACATTGTCATAGCAGGAGGGAGTGAAAACATGAGTATGGTTCCCATGACAGGGAATAAACTCACTCCAAATCCCTATTTATCCGAAAATATGCCTCAAGCTTATATAAATATGGGACTTACTGCTGAAAATGTTGCTGATAAATACGGCATTTCAAGGGAAGAGCAGGATGAGTATGCTCTTCAGTCAAACATGAAAGCTGTTGATGCAATAAAGAATGGTAAGTTTAAAGATGAAATAATACCTGTTGAAGTTGAAAACGTATTATTTCAAAACGGCAAAAAAAAGACGGTTAAAAAAATATTTGACATTGATGAGGGTCCCAGGGCTAACACAACTTTGGAAGGTTTGGCAAAATTAAAACCTGTTTTCAGAAAAGGAGGCTCCGTTACAGCGGGAAATTCTTCCCAGATGAGTGACGGTGCAGCTGCTGTTATGTTAATGTCAAAAGAAAAAGCAGATGAACTGGGATTAAAACCTCTTGCAAAATTTGTGGCATATTCCGTTGCAGGTTGTCCTCCTGAATTAATGGGGATAGGTCCTTCTGTTGCCATACCAAAAGTTCTTGACAGAGCAGGGTTAAAACTTGATGACATAGAGCTTTTTGAAATTAACGAAGCTTTTGCATCACAATTTTTATATTGTGCCAAAGTTTTAAACATTAACTTGGAAAAAGTAAATGTTAACGGAGGAGCAATTGCCCTCGGACATCCGCTTGGATGCACAGGAGCGAAATTAACTGTTCAACTTATTTATGAAATGAAAAGAAGAGGTTTGAAATACGGAATTGTGTCTATGTGTATAGGCGGAGGAATGGGCGCTGCGGGAATTTTTGAAATATTTTGAAACATTTTAAAATATTCTAATTTTTAACACAGTATCAATGAAAATTAAAATACAAGGAGGAAAAAATGGATTATAAAAAAGGCGGCTCTTTCTTAATTGAAGAAACAACACCTGATTCGATTCAAATACCTGAAAATTTTGATTCTGAATTAAAAATGTTTGCAAAAACAGCAAGAGATTTTGTGGAAAAAGAGGTTGACCCACTTACAGATGAAATTGAAAATCAAAATTTTGAAGTTTTAAAAGAGCTTATGAGAAAAGCAGGTGAAAAAGGATTATTAATGGTTGACATCCCTGAAAAATACGAGGGCATGGGTTTAAACAAAACAAGCTCCACTCTTGTTGCCGAAGAAGTTGCAAGGTCAGGCTCTTTTGCTGTTGCTCAGGGCGCTCACACGGGAATAGGCACTTTACCCATAGTATATTTCGGAACAGAGGAGCAAAAGAAAAAATATCTCCCAAAACTTGGTTCAGGAGAATGGATAGGCGCTTATTGCTTAACTGAGCCTAACAGCGGAAGTGATGCTTTGGCTGCAAAAACAACTGCTGTGTTAGATGAAACAGGAGAATATTACGTTTTAAACGGGACAAAACAGTTTATTACCAACGGTGGCATTGCTCAAAGCTACATTGTTTTTGCTCAGGTTGACGGCGATAAATTTACTGGTTTTATAGTTGACAGAGATATGGAAGGACTTGAAATAGGACCCGAAGAAAAAAAACTCGGTATAAAAGGCTCCTCCACCACACAGGTTATTTTAAACGATGTAAAAGTTCCAAAGGAGAATCTTCTCGGAGAAATAGGAAAAGGTCATTTAATAGCTTTTAATATTTTAAACATTGGAAGATTCAAACTCGGAGCAGCAGCAATAGGTGCTTCCAAACTTGCAATGGAAGAAGCTGTTAAATATTCGAAACAAAGATACCAATTCAAACATCCGTTAAGTGATTTCGGTGCAATTAAAGAGAAAATTGCAAACATGGCTGTAAAAATATATGCTGCTGAATCTGCAACATACAGAACAGTGGGACTAATAGACGAAATACTTGAACAAATAGATGAAAATGATCCCGATTATAATGAAAAAGCTTTAAAAGGAATTGAAGAGTATGCAATAGAATGCTCCATTATTAAAGTGTTCGGCAGTGAAGTGGGTGATTACTGTGTTGATGAAAATGTTCAGATTCACGGAGGTTACGGATATTCTCAGGAGTATCCAGCAGAAAGACATTACAGGGACTCCAAAATCAATCTTATTTTTGAAGGCACAAACGAGATAAACAGACTGTTAATTCCCGGAATGCTGCTGAAAAAAGCAATGAAAGGAGAACTTCCTCTTTTACAGGCAGGTAAAAAATTAATGGACGATCTTTTAAGCGGTAATTTGATTATGCTCCACGAAGATGAGTCAGAAATTGATGTTTTAAAAAGAATAGTAAATAATGCATAAAAAATGTGTATTTTCGTAACAGGATCCGCTGCTCAAAAATTCGGCAAAAATATAATTAACGAGCAGGAATTGATTATGAGAGGCGCTGATATGATTTCCGAAACATTTGTAATGGAAAGCGCACTTTTGAGAGCATTGGCAATGATTGAAAAGGTAGGAGAAAAAGATGCAGAAATATATCTTAATCTTGCAAAAGCTGCTGCTTACGAAGGACTTGAAAAAATTCATCTTTGGGGAAGACAGGCTCTTGCAGCCGTGGAACAGGGTGATATGTTAAGAACACAATTAACAATGCTGAGAAAATTTACAAGAATCCAGCCTGTAGACTTGATTCATCTGAAAAGAAAAATAGCAGATTATTTCATTGACAAAGAAGAGTATGTTTTAAACGTATAACAAAATTTTACAATTAATGTGAACCTAAAAAAAAGCCTGCTTTAAAAGCAGGCTTTTTTTGTGTGGAAAACACAGAGGGAGACTTGCTCCCTCATATTTATCTGTTACATTTACTTAACCAAACGATCTGTTGCTGTTGTTGTAGGAACCAATGTTGGTGGAGACGGTGGAAATGCCAAAGCATCTTCCAAGCTATCTTTAACTTTTATACTGTCAACGCCCCAACCTCTGAATCCGTTATACAAACTGTCTTTTGAGTTAAAATAGAAAACAAATTTAACTTTATATCCTGCAAGCAT
>CAZLFW010000220.1:0-3322 GCA_964559045.1 uncultured bacterium | reverse complement strand
AACAAGGCCAGTTTTAATGACGGCATTCGGCACTGCGGCAGGAATGATTCCCATTGCAACGGGAAATGCTCTTGGGCTTGAAAGGCTTGCACCTCTCGGAGCCGTGGCAATTGGCGGGCTCATTGTGGGGACTTTTTTAACTTTAATGTATGTTCCGATATTTTATTATTTAATAGCGGATAAACAAGTCTTATCAAAGAATAATGAACAGTAAAAAAGGATTGATTTTTTTAATAAACGGGGAAAATTATGAAATTTAAGATTATTTTTTTGATAATGTTTATAATTACAACAATTTCCGCATCTATTTTTGCAAAGAGCAAAAATTTTACTTTGAAATACAGCGTGGATTATTCTTTGAAACATTCTCCTTATTTAAAATATCTGGAAGCTTCTTCAAATTTGAACAAAGGAGATAAATTAATAGCAAAATCAAAGTTAATGCCTTTCGCTCAGCTTAATATGAGCTATACCAAATTCCAGAAATCACATGCTGTGGTTTTGGGTGTTGAGCCGAAAAAACTTCAGTTTGACGATGATAAATATTTTGCAGCATTAAACTTTAACTATGTTTTATGGGATTTTAAAAGCAGAAGATATAATTTTTTATCGGAAAAATCGGCGTATAAAAGTTCTTCGGAAAATTTCAAAAGGGAAAAAGAAAAGTTTGTATATAATGTTATAGAGCTTTTTTTGAAAAATTTAAATGTTGACGAAGATATTCTCGCTGCAAAGGAGATGCTCAAGTCAGTTGAAGCTTTGTTCCGTAATGTTGAGAATGAAGTGAAAACAGGAAGAAAACCCCTTGTGGATAAGTTAAAAATAAAAGTTATCCTGTATAAGGTCAAAGACGATTTATCAAAACTTAATGCGATGAAAACGGAGCTTTACTATAATTTAAAACAGTTATTGGGAATAAATGATTATGAAATAAACTTAATTAAGCCTGAAGATTTTTTATTTAAAAATAATTTCAACGTTAAAGAAGAAATTGTTAAAAAAGCTTATACAACAAGAGCTGATTTGAAAGCAGTTGAAGAAAACTTAAAAGCAACGGAATTAAAGCTTAAATCCCTTAAAAATTCTTATTTCCCGGAAATTTCGATTAATTCTGAAATTAATCAACAGGCGGGAGATGATAAAACATTTAAAAGTAACAGTTTTCTCGGTTTAAGTTTGAAAATGCCGTTATTTGACGGTGGTTACAGGAAAGGTAATATTGAAAAAATGAAATACCGTCTTATATCTTTGACTCAGCTCAAGATTAACAAAAGATTCGAGATAAAAAAAGATATTGAAAGCGCTGTTGCCAATTACAATTCCGCAATTACGAGAATTGAAAATGCTTCGGCAAGTGTTGAGAGAGCAAAAGAGGTGCTAAAAATAGAAAGACTTAAATATTCACTGGGAAGAAGCACAGTTAATTTTTTATTGGAAGCGGAAGCGAATCTTTTAACTGCAAAAAGCTACTATTACAAAGCCCTTTATGACAAAATTCTTGCATACTACAATATTAAACTGTCTCAGGGAACTTTGCTTCCATTTGAAACAAAGTAACATTTTATTTGAAATTATTTAAAAACACTGCTATATTACCCTTTATAATAATTAAAGAGGTGTAATATGGCTATAATGGGAATTGACGTAGGTGGCACACATACCGACGGCGTTATTATTGAAAACAATGAAATAATAAAAAAAGCAAAAATTATTACCGAACACGACAACCTTTCCGATACAATTATCAAGCTTATTGAAATTCTCACCGAAAACATCCGACATTCAGATATTGACAGAATCACTTTAAGCTCAACATTAACCACAAATCTCATCCTTGAAAACAAATTGTCTCCAACTGGATTGATAATTTCCGGAGGTCCAGGTATAAAGATTGATTTGTTCAAAAAAGGGAAATTTACCTATGTTGTTGACGGAGCCATTGACCATAGGGGCAGGGTGTTAAAGAGAATAAATGTGGAAACAGTGGAGTTTGTAATAGACGAGTTACTTGCAAACAATGTGGAAACAGTTGCGGTTTGCTCGAAATTTTCCATTAGAAATCCCATACATGAGAGACTGTTAAAGGAAAGATTGGAAAGCAAGTTTGAAAATGTGACAATGGGACATACTCTTTCGGGAAATTTGAATTTTCCGAGAAGAATTAATACGGCTTTTTTAAACTCAGCCACTTTTTTAAAAAACAGAGAATTTATTAACAGCATATTGGAATTCCTTAAAAACTACAATTTTAACTGTCCTGTTTTTATTTTAAAAGCTGACGGAGGCACAATTTCCACTGAAGAAGCTTACAGCAAGCCTGTTTATGCAGTGTTATCAGGGTCCGCAGCAGGTGTAATGGGAGTGATGAGTCTTATGAAAATAAAGGATGAATCAGCGGTTATCATTGATATAGGCGGAACCTCTTCTGATTTCACTTTCTTTTACAACGGAGAACCGCTTTTTGAGCACAACGGCATTAAAATAGGAGACTATCTTACGCTTATACGAGCAATTTACTCACATTCTCTCGGATTGGGAGGGGACAGCTATGTTAGAGCTGAGAACGGAGAGATAAAAATCGGTCCGGAAAGAAAAGATATTGCAATTGCTTTTGGAGGAAAATTTTTAACAACAACAGATATAGTGATTTTTACGGAAAATATAGAGAACAGATACAGAGATAAAATTGAACAAGAGATAAACGATATATCTGAAAAAATAAATTTAACAGTAGAAGAGGTTTGTAATGAGGTTTTAACTGTTTTCTCACGAACCATTAAAGATTTTCTGAAAAAACTTCTTGAAGAGATAAACGGCAAGCCTATTTACACAATAAAAGAGCTTGTTGGATATAAAGAATTCAGTCCGAAAAAAGTTTACATTATGGGTGCGCCTGCGGAGAGTTTTAAGAGTTTTCTTTCAAAAGGAATTAACCTGCCTGTGGAAGTGATTCGAGAATATGAAGTTGTTAATGCGGTTGGGGCTGCAGTAAGCAAGCCAACTGAAGAGATTAACCTGTTTGCGGATACTTATGCCGGAAAGATGAGTATTCCTGAAACTGAATATTTAAGAGAGATTGATACTGACTTTACATTGGAGAACTGTTTTTCAGTGCTCCGGGAGCATTTTGGAAGCAAGCGTTTTGAAATAACCGAACAAGCTGAATTTAACATAATATCAGGTTTTTACAGAACCGGAAAAACGTATAGAATAAAAGCGCAAATCAAGCCTGAAGTGGAAGTGTTCATTAACTGACAATCTGTGTCTTTCGGAAAAATAAAGAGAGATTCAGGATATTATGAAAGCTTTGCACGGTAAAAAA
>CAZLFW010000219.1:0-14240 GCA_964559045.1 uncultured bacterium | reverse complement strand
CGGAGCTTCCTTACGGAAGGGGGTTTCTTATTATATTTTCAGTTTTTGATGAAGTTACTTGGAATGAACAAGGCAATGAAATAACTCTATTAAAATACAAACGATGCTAAGTTTTATCATCAAATAAAGCACCTACTGCCTCTTCAAACTTACTTAAAAAATCAAGCAATGATTTTGAGGGGATTTCTTTGATTACTTTGTGTGTGTTTTTGTCAATAACTTTTACAAAGAGCTTTCCAGTTTTTTTATGAATTTGAAAATTTAAGCTAAAATTTAAAGATGCTGCAGCATTATTAAGGTTTTCCGTCATTTTTTTAATCTCTTTCTCATCGAATTGTTTGTTGTTCTCTTTGGATTCTATCTTTTGGAAATTGGTTTCGTTAAAATTTTGTTCGTTATAGGAATTAATTATAGTCATCAAATCATTTGTTAAATTTTCTGAGGTTTGTGTTATGTTTTGTATAGCGTTCATCTCAACCTCCCAATTATTCGTATAATCCATATCGGATATTTTCATAAAAACTTAAATAAAAGTTGTAAATTTTTTTTTCTTATGTTAATTTTTTTATATGGGAAAAGACAAAAAGCAGTTGTATAACGGAAATGAGCTTTTATGGATGTTTGAAAGAATGGCGATTGAGATTTTGGAGAGAAATAAAAATATCCGAAATTTATGTATAATAGGTGTGAGAACGCGAGGAGTTTTTGTTGCCAAAAGGATTCATTCCGTTATAGAGAGGCTTGCTGGAAACAAACTTGAGTTCGGCATTATGGATATTACGCTTTACAGAGACGATTTAAGCATAGGAACACACCAGCCTGTTGTGAAAAGCACGGAAATTAATTTTAATATTGACAATAAGGTTGTTATCCTGGTTGATGATGTTATTTACACAGGACGGACAACGAGAGCGGCAATTGAAGCGATTTTCGATTTGGGCAGACCTAAAGCGGTTCAGCTTGCCGTGCTTATTGACAGGGGGCACAGAGAGCTGCCAATTCAGCCGGATTTTGTAGGAAAGGTTATTCCCACTTCAAGAAAAGAAAGAATATACGTTAGATTGCAAGAAACTGACAATATTGACGAAATTTTAATTGGAGCACTGTAAATTGTATAAGAATCTGCTGTCCATTAATCATTTCTCTAAAAATGACATAGAATATATAATAGAACAAGCTTTTTCATTTAAAGAGATTAACAGGAGGGCAATTAAAAAAGTTCCAACTTTAAGGGGAAAAACAGTTGTTACATGTTTTTACGAAGCAAGCACAAGGACAAGAATGTCTTTTGAAATAGCTGCAAAAAGATTAAGTGCCGACACTGTTAACATATCCAAATCAGGAAGCAGTGTTGAAAAGGGAGAAACTCTTATTGATACTGTTAAAAATATAGAAGCAATGGGAGTTGATGTTCTTATAATGAGGCATCCTGCATCAGGTGCGCCTTTTCTTGCTTCCCAACATTTGCAATGCCCTGTAATAAATGCAGGTGACGGTATTAACGAGCATCCTACGCAGGCTCTCCTTGATGCAATGACCATTAAGGAGAAGAAAGGCAGCCTCGAAGGGTTAAATATCATAATTGCGGGAGATATTTTACACAGCAGGGTGGCAAGGTCTAATATCTATCTTTTGTCCAAATTCGGAGCTGATATAAATATTTTGTCACCGCCTATGATGCGACCGAGAGAATTGGAAAAATTAAATGTGACAGTTATTGAAGATTTTGAGAATGCAGTTAAAAAAGCAGATGTTGTTATGCTGCTAAGAGTTCAGATGGAAAGGCAAAAAAAATCTCTTTTTCCTTCTTTAAGGGAATACAGCAAATTTTTCGGATTTTCTTATGAGCTTTTAAAATATATGAAAGATGATGCTCTTCTAATGCACCCTGGTCCCATTAACAGAGGAGTGGAGCTGAATCATTTTGCCGCTGATTCGGGAAAATCCGTTATCCTTGAGCAAGTTGAAAACGGAGTTGCAATGAGAATGGCGGTTTTGTATCTTGTTTCCGGAGGTAATTAGCATAGTGTTAAATTTGGTTTTAAGTTGAAGGTTGTGGGACTAATAATTACATGATATATACTTTTTTACTTTAAAAGTTTACACATAACATATTTTAGAGGATTTAATGATAGTTTTGAAAAATGTCGATATTTTCAATGACAAGTTAAAAATTGAAAAAGGATTGAACATTGCTGTAAAAAACGGCAAAATTATTGATATTTTTCCTAAAGGTGTTGATAAAAAAGAGTATTCCTCTTTTCAGCACATTGATTGCAGCGGGTGCATTGTTTCACCATCTTTTGTTGATTTGCACACACATCTCAGAGAACCTGGTTTTGAATACAAAGAGACGATTCATACAGGAGCTTTATCTGCCAAGGCAGGAGGTTTTACCGATATTTGCTGTATGGCAAACACATCACCTGTAGCTGATAATGAATCTGTTATTAAATTTATAAAGGAGCAAGGGGATAAAACAGGAATCAACGTGTATCCCGTTGCTGCAATTACCGTTGGATTAAAAGGAGAAAAATTAACAGAATTCGGACATTTGATAGATGCGGGAGCAGTTGCTTTTTCAGATGACGGAGTTGATGTTCCTGATTCTTTTTTAATGAAAACCGCTTTTGAATATGCCGCTTTTTTTAAAAAACCTGTTTTCTGTCACTGTGAGGATAAGAACCTTGCGGGAAACGGAGTTATGAATGACGGATTATATTCGACTCTTGCAGGTTTAAGAGGCATCCCCTCTGTTTCCGAAGAGGTAAATGTTTTTCGGAATATAAAAATAGCCGAGTATAGTAAAGCACGTGTTCATATTTGTCATGTGAGCACACTGGGAGCCGTTGATATAGCGGAAAGAGCAAAACAACGCGGAGTTAATGTTTCTCTGGAAACGTGTCCTCACTATCTTACTTTAGCTGACGAGGATGTTTACAAAAGCGGATACAATACCTGTTTTAAAATGAACCCGCCTTTGAGAACCGGAGCAGATGTTGAAGCACTGATAGACGCTTTGAATAAAGACACAATTGATTGTATAGCAACTGACCATGCACCTCATGCAGTGCATGAAAAATCGGTGGAATTTGAGTATGCTCCGTTCGGAATAATAGGCTTGGAGCTTGCATTTCCCGTTTGTTTTCAGCTTGTTGACAAAGGGAAAATAGCTATTGAAAAACTGTTATCCAAATTTACTGTTGAGCCTGCGGATATTATAGGCATTGAAAAAAAGGGTGTTTGTATAGGTTCAAAAGCGGACATTGTTGTAATAGATATGGAAACGGAAAAACAGGTTACAGAAAAAAGCATTGTTTCCAAAAGCAAAAACACTCCTTTTATAGGGAGGACATTTAAAGGTTGGGCTGTAATGACTTTTTCGAAAGGGAAAGTAGTATACAGTAATATTCAACGGCATTTAGACAAATAATCGGAGGATTTATGAATAAAAAGCAGAAAGCCGTATTGATTCTTGCGGACGGGAGTTATTTCGAAGGATTATCATTCGGTTATAAGGGAGAGACAAGCGGAGAAGTTGTTTTTAACACGAGTATGACAGGTTATCAGGAGATTATTACCGATCCTTCCTATTCTGGACAAGTTGTTACAATGACTTATACGCAAATAGGTAATTACGGAATTAATTTCGAAGATGTTGAATCTGAGAAAATACACGTTGAAGGTTTTATTGTAAAAGAATACCAAAATTTTCCAAGTAATTGGAGATGCAGAAAAACTCTTGACGATTATTTGAAAGAGCATAAGATTGTAGGTATTCACGGTATTGATACTCGTGCTCTTGTTAAACATATAAGAGATTTCGGAGCTCAGCAAGGTATTATTTCTTCCGTTAATTTTAATATTGACGAACTAAAGGAGAAAGCGTCTGCTCTTCCTTCTCTTGAGGGGCAAAATCTGGTTGATAAAGTTACGGTGAAAGAGCCTTATGAATGGAATGTTTCAGATTGGGACATTGAAAAAGGATACGGTAAAGGAGGAGATGAAAAATATTTTGTGGTGGCATACGATTTCGGAATAAAGAAAAATATTTTAAGGTTGTTAACAGATAGAGGGATAAAGGTAAAGGTTGTTCCCGCTGATTTTTCATATAAAAAAATACTTTCCATGAATCCTGACGGGATATTTCTTTCAAACGGTCCAGGGGACCCTGCTGCTGTTGAATATGCAATTGAAAATGTTAGAAATCTAATTGGGAAGAAGCCTCTTTTTGGAATTTGCCTCGGGCATCAGATACTTGGTCTTGCTTTGGGATGTTCAACTTACAAATTAAAATTCGGTCATCATGGTGGAAACCAGCCTATAAAAAATCTTGAAACAGGTAAAGTTGAAATTGCAGCAGAGAATCACGGGTTTGCCATTAATGGTGATACTGTTCCGAAGCATGTAAAGGTTACTCATAAAAATTTAAACGACGGAACAATTGAAGGTGTTGAATCTGAGGAATTCAATTTGTTTTCAGTGCAGTATCATCCTGAAAGTTCTCCCGGACCTCACGATTCAAGGTATCTTTTTGATAAATTTGTGAGTATGTTAGAGAAAGAGAGGGGAAAAAAATGAATATAGCTGTTATCGGTTCAGGTTATGTGGGTCTTGTAACAGGTGCTTGCTTTGCAGACCTCGGCAATAATGTGATTTGTGTGGATAATGATGTTGAAAAAGTGAAAAAATTAAAGGCGGGTATTGTTCCCATTTATGAGCCAGGCCTTGAAAATCTTATAAAAATAAATCGTTTGGAGAGAAGACTTGAGTTCACCGATGACATTGGATATGCGGTTCAAAAGAGTGAGATTGTTTTTATAGCTGTAGGGACTCCACCGAGAGAAGACGGCAGTGCTGACCTGTCAGCTATTGAGAGAGTAGGGGAGGCAATTGGAAACAGCCTTAACGGCTACAAGGTTATTGTTGAAAAAAGCACTGTTCCTGTTAGAACAGGTGAATGGCTGAAAGATGTAATTGATAGATACAACAAAAATAGCCAGCCTTTTAATGTTGCCTCCAATCCTGAATTTCTGAAAGAAGGCACGGCAATAAACGATTTTATGAATCCTGACAGAATCGTTATAGGTGTAAATAACGAAATTGCAGCACAGTTTCTCGTTAAATTATACGAGCCGCTTAATGCTCCCATTCTTGTTACAGATATAAACAGTGCCGAGATTATAAAACATGCTTCAAATGCTTTTCTTTCAATGAAAATTTCTTTTATTAATGCTGTTGCAAATGTTTGCGAGCTTGCAGGGGCTGATGTAAAAAAAGTTGCAAAAGGGATAGGGCTTGATCAAAGAATAGGAGAGGCTTTTTTAAATGCCGGAATTGGGTTCGGAGGCTTCTGCTTTCCAAAAGACTTGGAAGCGTTTATTGCCATTTCGGAGAGTCTCGGATATGAATTTAATCTGTTGAAGGAAGTTAAAAATATCAATGAGCAACAGAGAATATCTCCTGTAAAAAAATTAAAGAACATTTTCGGAGATATTAAAGGAAAGAAAATAGGAATCCTTGGACTGGCGTTTAAACCTAACACCGATGATATGAGATTTGCCCCTTCAATTGACATTATTAATTTATTACTTGAGGAAGGTGCAAGTGTAAAAGCTTACGATCCCGTTGCAATTGGAAATGCACGTGAAATTTTTAAAAACGATAACCTTATTTTATGTGAAAATTCTTATGAACCGGTTACTGATTGTGATGCTGTTGTTTTCATTACGGAATGGAGTGAGTTTAGGTTTATTGACATGCTTAAAGTTAAGGATGTTATGAGAGATAATGTTATTGTGGACGGAAGAAATATTTTCGAACCTATGAAAATGGAAAAATTGGGTTTTAGATATTTTTGCGTGGGAAGGTAATATCACGTTTTTACTTGAAAAATATGTGTAATAGCTGTATTGCTTGCATGATATTAGGAATTGGAAGCGCAAGCTTAAACTATCAGATTTTTCGGATTTCAATATTAGAATTTCGTATTTCTAATGTTGAATATTAAACTTGTATAAATTATATAGGAGGTGCTTTGAAAAAAATATTTTTTTTAATTTTTATGTTTATTGCGGTTAATTCTTATTCCAAGATAATTGACGGCATTGCTGCAATTGTAAATAACAGTATTATACCGATTAGTGATGTGAATTACAGCATAAAACCTTATGAAGAGAAGATTAAGTTTGCCAAACTCTCCAATACCGAGAAAATAAAGCTTTGAAAAAAATTAAGGAAAAAGTTTTGGATAACCTTATTGATAACAAGCTTATAGAGCTTAAAGGAGAAGAGCTTGGATACAAAGTAAGTGACAAGGAGGTTGAAAATCTTATTTCCAATATTTTAAGAGAGCAGCATATTACCTTGTCACAGTTAAAGGAAGTTCTTGCTCAGAGCAATGTAACATTTGCTTATTACAAAGAAAAGTTGAGAGGGGAAATTTTAAGAGCAAGGGTTGTGAATGCATTTGTTAAAAGTAAAATTAACATTCCCAAGGAAGAAATAGAAGCGTATATGAAGAAGCATAAACCGAAAGAAGGCAAGGAAAAGTTCCATATAGCACAGGTATTTTTAAAAAATGAAGACAAAGAAAAAATAGATACCATACTTGAAATGTTAAAAACTAAATCTTTTGCGGAAGTTGCTAAGGAATTTTCTCAGGGACCAATGAAAGACAAGGGAGGAGACCTCGGATATTTTAAAAGAGGAGAGATGCTTCCTGTAATTGAAAAAGTTGTTTTAAAAATGAAGAAAGGTGAAATTAAAGTTGTTAAATCCCAATTGGGGGTGCATATTATAAAATTGGTAGACTTTATTCAGCGTAAGGTTGACCAAAGGCAAGAATATTTAAAGGCGGAACAGGCTCTGAAAAATGCAAAACTAAAAGAAAAATTAAGCGAATGGTTGAAAGAATTAAGAGAAAATGCGGTAATCGTAAAGAAATTATAGCTGTTACAATGGGTGACCCAGGTGGAGTGGGTCCTGAGCTTGCGTTGTCTTTGTTCAAAGAGAGATTGGATATTCCCCTTTTGTTAATTGGTGATTATTCCATATTTGAAAGAGCGAGGATGCTTCTCAAACTTGAGAAGCATTTGCGTTTTTTAACCGATATTTCAAAATTCGACAGTTCTTTTATAAATGTAATTGATGTAGGTATCAAAGAACATTATTCCTTTCAAAAAACATCTTCTGCTAATGGAAAAGCAGCTTTTTTGGCAATTAAAAAAGCAATCAGTCTTGCTGTGGAAAAAAAGGTTTGTGCAGTTGTAACATGCCCCATAAGTAAATACGGCTTGAAAATGGCAGGTTTTGATTATCCTGGGCACACTGAAATTTTTGCGAAACTCACAGGCACGGAAAAATACAGAATGTTATTTGTATCCGAACATTTTAAAGTGCTTTTGCACACTATACATGTGCCGTTGGGAAAAGTTTCTGAAGAATTTTTATCTGTTAATCTTGAAGACACTTTCAGAATTGCCCATGAATTTTTATCAAAATATATTAATGTGGAAAAACCTATAGTTTATGTTGCGGGACTTAATCCCCATGCAGGAGAGAACGGTAAAATAGGCAGGGAAGAGGAAGAGATAATAAAACCTGTGATGAGAAAAATTTCGAATGAATTGGAGTTTGAACTTGCTGGTCCTTTTCCTGCGGATACTCTTTTTGTAAAAGCTTTAAAAGATAAGCCGCACATGATTATTGCAATGTATCACGATCAAGGGCTGATTCCTGTTAAGTTAATTGATTTTTACAATGCTGTGAACATAACCGCAGGTATACCATTTATAAGGACGTCTCCTGACCATGGAACGGCTTTTGATATTGCATGGTTGGGAAAAGCTGATAATCAAAGCTTTTTAAATGCAGTAAAACTCGCCTATCAATATTCTTTGAATTTATAAAAATATTTTACATTATTTTTGTTTGAAATTTTTTCATGTTTTAAAGTTAATGTGAATTTATTTTCAATAAGTTAAATGCCTTTAATATTAAATATATTTTTAGTAAAAATATGTTATATTTTCTTGACATGTATAAAAAATTACGTTATATTGCAATATAGCTTTAAAAATAGAAATTAATGAATGGATTTTTCTCTATTGCTCAAAGTGACATATTCAATGTTTTTCTGAGGGGGATAGCTTGAAGAATCATTTAATTAAATTTTATATTATATAAAGAGGAGTGTAAAATGGCTAAAAGAGAAAAAACAGAATACACTATTCAGGCTGTTATAAACGCTTTGGAGCTTTTGGACCAGTTTAAAGGAGATATTCACGAACTTGGCGTTACTGAGCTCAGTAAAAGATTGGGACTCCACAAAAACAATATTTTCAGATTACTTGCGACTCTTGAAAGCAAGGGCTACATAGAGCAGAATAAACTTAATGAAAACTACCGATTAGGTGTTAAATGCCTTGAGCTTGGCCAAAATTATTTGAAGCAAACTGGATTATTGCGTCAGGCAAGACCCATTATGGAAGAACTTGTTTCCAAATGCAACGAGAATGCATATCTTTCGGTTTTAAGAGGTCAAAAAGTTGTTTATATTGATGTGGTTGAAGCTAATCAGCCGGTGAGAGTGGTTTCGCGTATAGGAGCTCAGCTTCCTCCTTACTGCTGTGCCTCTGGTAAGGCTCAAGTTGCCGCACTTGTAGAAATAGGCGAAGATATTGAGAAGTATGTTGCTTTACCTTTAAAAGCCATTACCGCAAATACAAGAACGAATATTGAAGATTTTAAGAAAGATTTGCAGTTTGTTGCTGAAAACGGTTATGCAATTGACGACGAAGAAGTTGATATAGGAGTAAGATGTGTAGGTGCTGCAATCCGAGATTATACAAAAAGGGTTATCGGAGCCATAAGTATTTCCGGACCTTTAAATAGAATGGATTTTGAAAGAATTGAAAATGAGCTTGGACCTCTTGTTGTTGAGTCTGCAAGGAAAATTTCAGAAAAACTCGGATACTTTATTGATGTTTAATTGTTGAAAAAATTATAAACGTTTTGTGCTGTGCTTTTATTTAAAAAAGGCAGATTCAAAAGCTCCTGCAAAGGAGCTTTTTCTATGTTTTCAATACTTTTGAAATGGAGAAGAAGTTGTTGAGCTTTTTTTTCTCCTATGCCGTTTATTTCCGTTAATTGTGAAGTGAATATCTTTTCAGATTCTTTTTTTCTGTGAAAAGTTATTGAAAATCTGTGAACTTCGTCTCTTATTTTCATAAGAAAATTTATTAATAACGGAGTTTTTGATATGTTAACTGGATTTTTTCTGTTAGGAACAAATATTTTGTCATATTTTTCATCTCTGTTTTTGGCAATGGCTATAATATGTATTTTATCAAAAAAATTATACCTTTTTAATGCTTTAACTGCGGCATTAAGCTGACCTTTGCCTCCGTCAATAAGTATAATGTCAGGTTTCTCATTACTATAAACATATTCTTTACAGCTCCTCTCCACAATCTCTTCAATCATTGCAAAATCGTTCAATTCATTTTCTTTGATTCTTTTTATATTGTATTTTCTGTAAAGTTTTTTTTCAGGCATTAAGTTTACGAAAGAAACTCTTGTGCCCACAGATGACTTTCCACTGAATGTGGAAATATCGAAAGCATCTATTCTTGCTGGAATCCTTTTGAGTTTCAGTTTGTTTTTTAACAATTCAGGGACACTGTTTTTAAGATTAATCAATCTTAATCTTTCAGAAATGTTTTCTTTTGCGAAATTTAGCAGATTTTTGTCATTTTCCGTTTTAGGTTTGATAATTTCAACTTTTTTAGAAAATTTTTTGAAAATAAAATCTTTAATAAGAGCAAAATTTATTTCTTCGTTTACAACTATTTTATCAGGAATGTTTTGGTGTAACGAATAATATTTCGGGAGAAATTCTTCTGTTACGGCACTGTTTAAAATTGCCGTTTCTTTAAGAATAAAGAAGTCATGATGAATAACTTTTCCTTTTTTTATTTTTAATACAATAAAATAATGTTTGTTATTGTAAAATTCGGTATAGAAAAGGTCTTTATCGTATAAATCGTTTTTTTCCATTATTTGCTTTTCAAAAAGTAATTCTATGTTTTTCATTAAATCTCTGTAATATATAGCTTTTTCATATTCCGTGTTTTTGCTTGCAACAGCCATTTTTTGTTTTATTTCTTCGATTAATTCCGAAGTTTTTCCTTCGAGAAACATTATTGTTCTTTTTATGTTGTTTGCATAGTCTGTCGGAGAAATTTTTCCGCAGCAAGGAGCAGAGCATATCTTTATCTGATAGTTCAGGCAAGGTTTTTTCCTGTTTCCGAATTTATTGTCAGAGCATTTTCTCAGGTTAAAATTTTTATTTATAAAGTTAAGAACCTGTTTCAGTTTTATAGCGGAAGTGTAAGGACCGAAATAAAGGGAACCATCTTCCGATTTTCTTCTTGTTACTTTAACTGCGGGATATTCAGAGTTTATGTTTATTTTTATATAAGGGTAAGTTTTGTCGTCAACAAGCCTGATATTGAATTTAGGCTTATGTTTTTTTATAAGATTATTCTCAAGTATTAATGCTTCTACTTCGTTATTGGTGATAATCCATTCAATTTTGTCCGCTTTGGCAATTAAATATTCGGTTTTAATGTCTTTTTTACTGTTTTTGAAATATGATGATACCCTTTTTTTGAGATTTTTTGCTTTGCCTATGTAAAGAATTGCAGTTGACTTTTTAAATATATATACACCAGATTTCTCAGGGATTTCCTCTATGTTAACCATGATTTTTTAAAAAATTATCAAGTATTCGCGATGTGGCACCCCAAATAAGGTGTTTTTTATAATAGTAAAACGTATTAAAATATAGTTTCTCATTGAGTTTCAAAGGAACTTTTACATGATACCTTTTGTTTTTCAAATGTTTTATGGGAACCAATATGATTTTTTCAACTTCTTTTTTGTTTATATTAAATTTCGGGATTGTTAACGTTTCGGCAATGTAAGTATGCACTAAGAAATTGGTTGAAACCGTATGCTCGGGAGATAGTTCTCCTTTAACATTGTAATGGGAGTCGCTTAGTCCTATTTCTTCTAAAACTTCTCTTTTTGCGGTTTCCAGAAGATTTTTATCCGTTTTTTCGTCAAATTTTCCCCCGGGAAAAGAAACCTCACCTGCATGTTTTGACAGATGAGCATTTCTCTTAATAAACAATATTTTGTCTTTTTCAATAACAAGCAGTAAAACCGCTGCATGAACAGGTGAGTTAATCACGTAATCCTTTTTAAAGAAGTTTTTTTATGCCTCTTATTGCCTGCTGTATTCTCATTTCATTTTCTACAAGTGCAAATCTCACAAACTGGTCGCCTGATTCACCGAAACCTATACCCGGAGAAACGGCAACTCCGGCTTTGTTAACAAGAAGCTTTGAAAATTCCAGTGACCCCATATCTTTGAATTTATCCGGAATTTTAGCCCATACGAACATTGTTGCTTTAGGGGACTTCACTTGCCAACCTATTTTATTTAATCCTTCAATGAGCTTATCTCTTCTGTTTTGATAGACTTGTCTGATTTCTTCAATGCAGGACTGGTCTGAATTAAGAGCTGTTATCGCAGCAATTTGCAGTGGCTGGAAAACGCCGTAGTCAAGGTAGCTTTTCAGTCTTGTAAGCGCATTTATAAGTTTTTTGTTGCCAAGGGCAAAACCGATTCTCCAACCTGCCATGCTGTAGGTTTTTGATAATGAATAAAATTCAATACAACAATCTTTTGCATCTTTAACTTGTAAAATACTTGGAGGTTTATAACCGTCAAAAGCAATATCAGCATACGCAAGGTCGTGAATTATATACATGTTATTGGCTCTTGCAAAGTCAACTATTTTTTCAAAAAAATCAAGGTCAACACAAATTGTAGTGGGATTATGAGGGAATGAAAGAACCATATATTTGGGAGCGGGCCAAGATTGTTTAACTATTTTTTCGATTTCTTCAATAAAATCTCTTCCTTCTTCAAACGGTATGGTTCTAACGTCTCCTCCTGCAATAATAACCGCATAAGAGTGTATGGGATAACAAGGTTCTGGAACAATTGCACAAGTGCCTGGATTTGTAATTGCAAGAATGAGATGAGAATATCCTTCTTTAACCCCTATTGTGGCTATTGCCTCTGTTTCGGGATCAAGGTCTACATTGAACCTGTTTTTATACATATTTGTAATTGCAAGCCTTAGTTTGTATATCCCTTTTGAAGCGGAATATCTGTGATTTTTGGGATTGTAAACAGCTTCCGCAACTTTGTCCACAATATGCTGAGGAGTGGGAATATCAGGATTACCCATGCCAAGGTCTATTATGTCTTCTCCTTCCCTTCTCAATTTCATTTTCAATTCGTTTACTATTGCGAACACATAAGGGGGCAATCTTTTTATTCTGTAAAATTCTTCCATATTTTCCTCCGTTCTATGTTTTGAGTTTTTAAGTTCTGTCGAAAAAAGGGCTTTTGCTTGTAGCGCTTATAGGTATTCCCAATACAATGTTGTATTGCTCGGGAAGTATCTTTAAATCCCTTGCAGCTCTTCCTATGCTATACATTATCCTTGTATCAACTTTTAGATTGGAGGCTGTTGAAACTGCGGAAGACACCGCTATCCCCAAATCAACAATATTGAAAAAACAATTTGCACCGTTTCTGTTACATTCGTTGCAATTGGAAAAGCCGCAGTAACCGCAATCGGGTAGTCCGAGAGGATTTTTTTGAACTCCTACCAAAAGTATTGCGTAAATATTCTCGGTGCAGAAAAAGTCTCTTACAAAAAATGGTATATCTTTTTCTTCTCCGTATTTTTTCATTTGATTTCTAATTTTTCCAATGTGCTCTTCGGTTGCGAGAGCTGTAGCTATATTGTCAATGCCTTTGCTTTTGGGAGCTGTCCTTGCTGCAACAGACATTATCTCTGCAATTTGTAAAACACCTTTTTTCTCAATCTCCTTGTTGTAGATTATCATTATGACTCCTATTGCATTTTCTTTTTTAAACTTTATAAAATTATTCCGAGAAAGTCAAAGTGTTTTTATATAATACATAATACAGCAAGAGGTCCTTTTGGTGTAGTATAATATAATGCATAGGATGACGGCATTAGAAAAAAGTAGGATGGTAAAAGCTAATGATACATGATAATATTTGCTTTCTTGTTATATTGAAAGATATACATTCTCTTCTTAACAGTGTTAAAAAGGCATCTGTTTTAAAAAACAGATGCCTTTGAGTATTTTATGTTAATTTAAAAGTAGCTTATACCGTAATTATCCTTAAAAACAAAATCTTTCAATTCTTTTCTTGGAGGACATTTGGAATCTTTTGCAGGATAACCAAGAGGTGTCATTGCAACAACTTCAGTCCCTTCTGGAACTTTCAAAATTGTCCCTGCTTTCTCCGCATCAAACAATCCGAGAATTACCGTCCCGAGTCCCATTCCATGAGCAGCCAATGACAATGTCTGCATAGCCACTCCAACATCAAACATATACCATGTATCTCCTTTATTGGTCATTGGGCTTCCTTTTTTAAAACCGGATGACCCTGTTTTACCGAGAGCAACAATAAGCACAGGGGCATCTGAGCAGGCTTTAATAGCGGGATTTCTCTCCGGCATAGTGCCCACAAGCTTCTCTTTTACTTCTTTGTCTCTCACAACAACAAATTCCCAGCATTGCGAGTTTGCCCATGAAGGAGACATTTTAACAAGCTGAAAAAGCTCCTCAATAGTAGAGTCGGAAACATCATCAGATTTGTATGCTCTAATGCTTCTCCTTGTTTTAATTGCTTCATTTAATTCCATTTAATCCTCCTGTTTGCAAATTTAAATTACTTGAATTTTAACACAAAGAATATTCTGCTTCTTCCTCGTTTCACATCAATTAACATTTTATCCTTTTTAAAATGTTTTATTATTCTGTTATAATCGGTTATATTTTTAACAACTTGATATTCCATTGACCTAATAATGTCTCCTTCTCTTATGCCTGCTTTTGCAGCAATGCCGTCTTCTTTAACGGCAACTATCAATACTCCCTCGGAATCGCTGAGCCCATACTGTTTCATAATTTCCGGCGTAATGTTAACCACTGTTATTCCGAGTTTATCGGTTTTCTTCTCCGTCTGATTTGCAGCCTGAACTTTGGATTCAGGCATTTCACCTATTTTAACTTTTAAAGTTTTTTTCTTACCTTCTCTGAGAACAACAACATCA
>CAZLFW010000218.1:0-8208 GCA_964559045.1 uncultured bacterium | reverse complement strand
ATGAACGTTGAACTGTAAACTTATATAAGGAGGCATTTCATGAATTCTCCTCAAAGTAGCACTGTTCTTGTTTACGGCACCAACATGGCAGGATACAGAGCAATATATGCTCTCGGAAAGCTCGGATACAAATCCATCCTTCTTAACAGAGGCTCTTATGTTGATGAGGTTAAAAATCAGGTTTTGGCTCAGCTACCAATGGACTTGTGCTGGGCATGTGCTTTTGGACCTCAAAGAATGTTTGTAGGGCTCGGAGCATTGCAGGTGTTTTACAGCTCGGATATTCTTGAGGTTAAAGGAGAGCCCGGGAATTTCAATGTGAAAATCAGAAAAAAAGACCCTTATGTAAATAATTTTTTATGCACTGAATGCAATAAATGCGTTGAAGTGTGTCCTGAAAACGCAATTACCGTAATTCCCAAAATTTTTTGGGAAAATATTTATATTATTGATGAGGACAAATGCACAAAATGCGGTAAATGCGAAGAAGTTTGTCCTTCGGGAGCACTGAAGCTTAATAAAACCGAAGAAGTTTTGGATGTTAATGTGGGAGCAATATATTTAACTCCGGAATATGTTGATGTTGGTAAAGGGGACCTTGAAAAATTCGGATACAAGGTTTTTAAAAATGTTTTGAAAAACTCGGAAATTGTGTCATCAGGGGTTACAACAAGTTTTATTCTTGATTCGATAAAAAGACCGTCGGATGCTCGGCTACCTGACAATATAGCAGTTATAGTGACTCCTCAATACAACGAGTCGGAATTTGAAGATTTTAATACTACAAATATTGCTGTTTATAGAGCAGTCAGACTAAAAGAACTTTCCCCAGATTTGAAAGTTACTGTTTTTATGAGAAACTATAGGGGATTTGGCAAAGGCCACTATAAATTATATCTTGAGGCAAAAGAAAAAGGAGTTAATATTATAAAAGCAGATGATTTATATTTAAATGAAACAGATAAAAATAACATAAACATTACGTATAAAATTGACAGTACTGAAAACAGGGCTGATTATCAACTTGTGATACTTGTTACCGGGCAGAAAGCTCCTGTTGAAGAGGTTAAAAGACTTGAAGCAATTTGTGGAATAAAAGGTGACAATCATGGATACTGCTTTATTGAGCCTTTTTCAAATTTTAAAACCAATGTAAAAGGTATTTTTGCAGGCGGTGAATTTACCGGTCCTCAGGGGAATCCCGAAACAGTGTGGGAAGGTTACGGAGCTGTGCCTGATATGCTTAATTTTCTCGGCTCTCCTGTGGTGTCTCCTCCCAAGCCTCCGGCATTTAGAGATGTTTCAAAAGAAGAGGTGAAGGTTGGAGTTTTTTTGTGCAACTGTTTCGGCAAATTTAACGATAAAATCAACCTTGAGAAATTAAAAGAAGAAGCATCCAAACTCCCTTATGTAACCCATGCAGAGATAATAGAAAGCTGCTGCACACCTCCCATGATACAGGAGACAGCCAAAAAAATCAGGGAATCAGGTGTTAACAGGGTTATACTTGCTGTTTGCACACCGTTGCAGAAACTTATGAAATTCAGAAAGGCAATTATGATGGGAGGGCTCAATCCACTGCTTTCGGAGCTTTTAAGGTTGAGAGAAGATGTTGTTAATGTCCATGATGATAATGATAAAAAACTTGAAAAAGCTCTTTCATTAATAAGAGCTTCTGCTTTAAAACTGAAATATGCCTCTCAGTTTCCAGGTGTTTCTGATAAATTTACAGGAAAAGCCGTTGTTGTTGGAGGTGGAGTTGGAGGAATGGAAGCGGCATTGCAACTTGCAAAAAGAGGTGTTGAAGTGTTTCTTGTTGAAGCCTCTGACAAACTCGGAGGGAGTGCTTATTCACTCTCCTCGGATATAGAAGGACGAGACCTGAAAGGTTTTATTGAAAATCAGATTGAATCGGTTAAAGAGAATGAAAAAATAAAAGTTCTTCTAAATACTGAAATATCCATAATTCAAGGCTATGCAGGCAATTTTAAAATAATTCTTAACTCGAAAAAAGTTTTGGATGCAGGTGTTATATTTATTGCAACAGGTGCAAAAACCAGAAACGTATCAGCTTATTATTACGGAGAAAGTCCTAATGTGTTTAATCAGTTGGATATTGAAAAAGCCTTGGAAAAAAATAATTTTAATAAAAAATCAGTTGTAATGATTCAATGTGTGGGCTCCAGAAACCCTAAGGTGCCTTACTGCTCCAGAATATGTTGCAGTCATGCTCTGAAAAATGCTTTGAAGTTGAGAGAAAAGGGAATTGATGTTACAATACTTTACAGAGACCTTAAACTTTACGGTTTTAAAGAGGATTTTTACAAAGAAGCGCTTAACAACGGTGTAAAATTTATTCGATTCGATGATAATAATTATCCTGTTGTAAACAAAGATGGAGATATTTTTAAAGTAACTGTTAAAGAGTATTATACAGATAAACAGTATGAGATAACTACAGAAGCTCTTGGTTTAAGTATAGGCTTAGAACCTAATATAGAGACAAATAAGAAGTTTTCTTATATGACAGGTATTAAACTTTATGATAACGGATTTTTTTCATTGACACCTGGTCCTTACGAAGAAGCGGCAAAAAAGCTTATGAAACCTTTTGAATTGCAAACCAACGGCATTTTCCCAATAGGGCTTGCACTTTCACCGAGAACCGTTGACGAGACGCTGCTCACTGCAAGGCAGGCAGTAGGGCAGTCCCTTGTTTTTCTCGGTAAAAAACAGATACCGGCTCCCAACGGAGTTTTTGTGTCTGAGGTTGACGAATCCAAATGCGTGGGGTGCGGATATTGCGTAGATGTTTGTCCTTACAATGCAAGAGAGATTAATCTCATTACAAAAAAGGCTGTTGTGCATCCTTTTCTGTGTGATAACTGCGGTGCATGTGTTGTAGCATGTCCAAGCGGTGCAGCATTCCTGAGAGATTTGCAGGACAGACAGGTAATTTCATCAATAGATGCACTTTTGGGATAAATTAATTGGGATTTATTTCGGATTTCGAGTTTCGATATTCGAATTTAGTTAGGATTTAGGATGGGCAAATCCTAATGGAACCTTGAACTAAATAAAGGGGGGAGGGTTATGGAAAACTGGGAACCCAAAATTATATATATAATGTGTTCATGGTGTGGTTCAGGAGGAGCTGAAACAGCTTCTGCATTTAATTTGAAATATCCTGAAAATATTAAACCGTTTAGAATTTGGTGCACTGGGGGGCTTGATCCCGCATACGTTTTGAGAGCTTTTCTTGAAGGAGCAGACGGTATTTTAATAAGCGGCTGCCATCCCGGAGATTGCCACTATGATACAGGGAATTATTTTGCAAGACGGAGACTTGCTGCATTAAAAACAATTTTGAAAACATTCGGTTTTGACGAAAACAGAGTGTGGCTCAGATGGGTGGGGCATTCCGAAGGGAAAAGGCTTGTTGATACTGCAACCGAGTTTAACGAGCATATTAAAAATCTTGGTCCTCATAACAGTAATTAAAAAAACAGGTATCTTTTTTATCGAATAATTTCGGGAGGAAATAATGGGACAATTTTACAAATTAGATGATTTTAAAGAATTTTTAATTGCACTTAAGGATAACAAAATAGTTGATGCAGTGTTTGTTCCTGTTAAAACCTTATTAGAAGATAATTATTCTCCTTTTTTAATAAAAGACAAAAATATTCTGAAAGATTGCACCCCTTTATCTCCGATTATGACAATCAACAGCGCAAAAGCGGTTTCATTTCTTACTGCAAAAGGCTCTCTTCCTTTTAAAACAGCGGTTGTGTTAAAACCTTGCGAACTCAGAGCATTTATAGAACTTATAAAGTTAAAACAGATAAACCCTGAAAATTTAATTACCATTAGCTTTGATTGCAGTGGAATAAAGGATTTGAAAAATAGAGAATCAATGAGAGAAATATGTGAAATCTGCTTGAATTTCACACCTGATAGTGCTGATATAAAGATTTATAATGATTCCGTTATTGAAAGCGATATAGACATTTCAGCTTTAAATCTTGAAAAAATTGACTTTGACACGCAACAGCGCGAAAAAGAAGTTTCTGATAAAAAAGAGCAAAAAGCAAAATTAAGAGAAAAGAAATTAAAGAGTATAAAAAATAATTTAAAAGAACTTCTTAAAAACTGTATTTCATGTCACAACTGTATGAGAGTGTGTCCTATCTGCTTTTGTCAGGAGTGTTTTTTCGAGTCTTCCGCTTTAAAAGGTAATATTGTTACTTATTCCATGAGAGCGACACGACTGAAAGGTCTTGAATTTCCGGAAAATAAGCTTCTTTTTCAGCTTGGCAGAATGAATCATATGAGTGTAAGCTGTGTTGGCTGCGGTGCTTGCGAAGATGCATGTCCCGCTCAGATACCTGTTAGTCAAATGTTTACTGCTGCAGGAGACGAGCTTAAAAAGCTTTTTAATTATGAGCCGGGAAGAAAGCTTGAAGAAAAAATACCGTTTACATGCTACGAGCATGACGAGCTGCACAATTTCGAGCAGCCATACACGGAGAAAAGACAATAAAGGAGTGGGAAATGGAATCCATATTACTTGATATGTTAAAAGATGCTTTTGAAAATCAGAAAGTTCAAGGCGCTGTTTTAATGTCACGGACAGATGACGGATATAATTACGTTTATTATTCGAATTTATCGGATATTCACGACATAACACCTTTCCAACCTTTAATGAAAGTAAATGGAGCTACTGTTGTTTCAACACTTACAAAAGAAAATTCAGGAGATAAAATATTTTTCCTCCTGAAACCTTGCGAAACAAGAGCAGCGGTGGAGCTCAAAAAACTTAATCAGGTTAACCTCGAAAATACAATTATTGCTTCTTATATTTGTCCCGGGGTTTTAAACTTCAAAGAGGGCAATAGCTTTGATGATAATGATAAATTTTTTAATGATTTTGTTTCAGGCACTCTTTGGGACAGTTTAAGACCTGTTTGTCTTTCTTGCGTAAATTTTTCAGGTGAAGGCTCTGACATACTATTTGATTTTTTTAATAAAAGCATTGTTGCGTTAAATGCAAAAGGTGAAGAATTTTTAAATGATTTGAATATTGATTATGTTAGTGAAATAAAAAAGAATGAAAATTTCTCAAAAATCAGTGAAACAAGAAAGAAAAATTTTGAAAATCTTATAAAAGAGAAGAAAAAATTTTTCAAATCAGAGGATAAAATAGTTGAATACTTTGACAGGTGCATAGGTTGTCATGCGTGCAGTCATGCGTGCCCGATATGTTATTGCAAGCAGTGTTATTTTGAATCCGACACTTTCAAATATTATCCCGATTCCACGGAGAAAAAGCTTGTAAGTAAAGGAGCTTTGAGATTGCCAATGGACAGGGTTATGTTTCATCTTGGAAGAGTCACTCACATGGCAACATCCTGTGTTTCTTGCGGAATGTGCGAGGATGTTTGTCCCGTTGACATAAAAGTTTCTCAATTTTTTAAATATATGGGAGCTAACATTCAAAAAACCTTTGATTATGTTCCGGGAATAAACAGAGAAGTTACTCTTCCTTTGCTCACTTTCAGAGAGGAAGAGTTTAGAGAAGCGGAAGATTAAAAGGGTTTTCAAATGTAATCTCCATATCCAAAATTCTTAACAGGAGGAGTTAATAATGACATTTGCTCCTATGCTTGAAGTAAATGAAATGATAAGAGAAATGGGCGGTGAAGATTTAAACGAGTGTATGCAGTGCGGATTATGCTCGGGAATATGCCCGTGGGGAAAGGTTGAAGCGCCTTTTTTAACTCGTGTGCTTATTAGAATGGGACAGCTCGGAATGGAAGGATATGAAACCGACGATATTTTATTTGCATGCACAACATGCAAGATGTGTGTTGATAACTGTCCGAGAAACATTAAAATAATAGATATTATAGAAGCAATGAGGACAACCATTGCCGAATACGGTGGACTACCACCGAGTTTAAAAGCTATTACCGGAAGTATCCATGCAAACGGCAATCCTTGGTCAGGCTCCAAAGAGGAGCGGTTTAAATGGGCGGAAGGACTTAATGTGCCGGAATTTGACGAGAGCAAAGAATATTTTTTATTTGTTTGCTGCACTTCATGCTATGACCCGAGGGGAGTGCAAATTGCAAAAGCTCTTGTGGAAGTTTTTAACATAGCAGGATTGTCTTACGGTATAATAGGGAATAATGAAAAATGTTGCGGTCAGGCAATAAAAAAAGCAGGAGCATCATCTGAATTTGAAATGCTGAAAACATCAAACAAAGCTCTTTTTAAAGAAAAAGGCGTGAAAAAAATCATTACAACTTCGCCTCACTGCTTTGTTGCTTTTAAGGAAGATTACGACCTTGAGGATGTTGAGATTTATCATTATACTGAAATCCTTCTAAAATTAATTGAGCGGGGAAAAATAAAATTTTCAGACAAAACAAAGCGTAAAATATTTTACCATGAACCTTGCTATATGGGGAGACACGCTCAGTTGTATGAGGAGCCGAGAAAGGTAATGGAATGTATCACCGATGAACTGGAAGAGTTTGATGAAAACAGAGAATTTAGCCTTTGCTGCGGTGCAGGGGGCGGAAGAATGTGGATGGAAACTCCTCAGGAGCAGAGATTTTCGGATTTAAAAGCCAAAGAAGTTGGAAAAAAGTCAGGTGATATTATTGCAACCTGTTGCCCTTACTGTGTAAATATGTTTGAAGATTCCGTTAAAACAACAGGTTTAAGCGATAAAACGGAAGTAAAAGATATTGCAGAGTTAATATTGGAAGCAATGAATTAAATTGTGGAGTTTGAATGCCACGCCACCTTCAAAACAAGGAGGATTAGATGAGAAGAGAAATTCCTCGAATAGGTGTCTATGTTTGCCACTGCGGAAGCAATATTGCATCAAAGGTTGATGTGGAAAAAGTGCGTGATTTTGCCGCATCTCTCGATTATGTAGTGATAAGCAGAGACTATAAATTCATGTGTTCGAATCCTGGACAGCAATTAATAATAGATGACATAAAAGAGCATAATTTGAACAGAGTTGTGGTTGCTTCGTGCTCTCCGAGAATGCATGAAAAAACTTTCAGGAATGCTTGTAAACAGGCAGGAATAAATCCTTACTATTTTCAAATGGCTTCAATTAGGGAGCAGTCAAGCTGGGTCACAGAAGATGAAAAAGCAGCTACTTTAAGAGCCACTGACCTTGTCAAAGCTGCAGTTAACAGGGTTAGTCACCATGAGCCTCTTGCTCCGAGAATAGTTGATATTAACCAGAGTGCATTAATTATCGGAGGCGGGATTGCTGGAATGCAGGCAGCTCTTGAAATTGCAGATGCAGGGAGAAAGGTTTACATTGTTGAAAAAGAGCCTTCGATTGGGGGGCACATGGCAAAGTTTGATAAAACTTTTCCCACACTTGACTGTGCCGCATGTATAATGACACCGAAGATGGTTTCTGTTGGACAGCATGAAAACATAGAGCTTCTCACATACGGTGAAGTTATTGATGTTGACGGTTTTGTGGGAAATTTTAAAGTAAAAGTTAGGAAAAAACCGAGATATGTGGATATGACAAAGTGCACTGGATGTGGAATGTGCATGGAAAAATGTCCTACAAAAGTGATTTCGGAATTTGAAGAAGGGCTCGCCCAAAGAAAAGCTGTTTATACTCCGTTCCCTCAGGCTGTCCCAAATGTGCCTGTGATAGATGCCGACCATTGCAGATATTTAACCAAAGGCAAATGCGGGCTTTGTAAAAAATTCTGTGAAGCTGATGCAATAGACTTTGAGCAAAAAGAGGAGATTGTTCAAATCGAGGTTGGCACAATTATAGTGGCTACAGGGTTTAAAGCTTTTGACCCTTCTGTTGTGAAAAGATACGGTTATGGCAGGTATGATGAGGTTTATACAAGTTTACAGTTTGAAAGGCTTAACAATGCGGCAGGTCCCACTAATGGCACAATTTTAATGAAAAACGGAGAAAAACCGGAAAGTGTTGCCATAATACATTGCGTTGGTTCAAGAGATAAAAATTTTAACAAATATTGTTCAAGAGTTTGCTGTATGTATTCGTTGAAATATGCTCATCTTATCAGAGAGAAAACAGGCGCCGAAGTTTACAATTTTTATATAGATTTAAGGGCTTTCGGCAAAAATTACGAAGAATTTTACAACAGAGTTCAGGAAGAAGGAACAATTTTTATAAGAGGA
>CAZLFW010000217.1:0-5352 GCA_964559045.1 uncultured bacterium | reverse complement strand
GGTAGGGGCAATTCATGAATTGCCCTTACAGGATTTAATAGTTTTAAATATAACAATAACTAACGACTGTTTTAAAAAAAATTACATTACCAAATTGCAGAGAGGTAATTTATGAAAATCAGAAAAACTTATGCTGAAATTAATGAAAAAATAAGGAGCGGAGACGCTTTTGTCGTTACTGCGGAAGAGATGATAAAAATAGTGGAAGAGAACGGAGAAGTGGAAGCAGCGTCTCAAGTTGATGTGGTTACCACAGGCACATTTGCTCCAATGTGTTCTTCCGGAGCCTTTATAAATTTCGGGCATACAAAGCCGAAAATCAAAGCTTCTGTTGTTTATTTAAACAATGTGCTTTGTTACGGAGGCATAGCTGCTGTTGATTGTTTTATCGGTGCCACCCAAGTATCCAAAGACGACCCCCTGAATTATAATTTCCCCGGTGAATTCAGATACGGAGGAGGACATGTTATTGAAGATTTGATTGCAGGGAAAGAAGTTCACATTATTGCAGAAGGATACGGAACAGACTGTTATCCGAGAAAATATTACGAAGCAACAGTTACAATAAACGATTTGAGAAACGCTTTTCTTTACAATCCGAGAAACTGTTATCAAAATTACAATGCAGCAATTAATCTTTCGTCAAAAACCATTTATACATATATGGGAGTTTTAAAACCTAATGGCACAAATATTAATTTTTGCAGTGCGGGGCAGCTTTCACCGCTGCTAAACGACCCTTTTTACAAAACCATAGGAACAGGCACAAAAATATTTCTCGGAGGTGCCGTAGGTGTGATAACATGGCAGGGAACACAACACAATCCTTATGCCCCGAGAAGTGCCAACGGTGTGGTGAAAGAAGGTGCAGGCACAATAGCTGTTACAGGAGATATGAAAGAGATGGATTCCAAATGGATAAAAGGTGTAAGCATTTTGGGATACGGTTGCAGTATGTCTGTGGGAGTAGGCATTCCCATACCTATTTTAAACGAAGAAATGGCAAGGTTTACAGGTGTTTCAGACGGAGATATTTATGCTCCTGTTGTTGATTACGGCACTGACTATCCTAATAAAGAAGATAAAGTGCTTGCACAGGTTACTTATGGGGAGCTTAAAAGCGGAAGCATTAAATTTAACGGAAACACTGTTAATACCTTTCCTTTGTCAAGCTATAAAAAAGCAAAGGAGATAGCTGAAATTTTAAAGTCTTGGATTAAATACGGAGAATTTACAATAGGGGAGCCTCAAATTCATGTGCCAACTGTGAGGAGCTGAATTAATGCGTATTTTAATGATAGACAATTACGACTCGTTTACATATAATTTGTATCAATACTTTGGCATCTTAGGTGCCAATGTAGATGTTGTGAGAAACGACAAAATCGAGGCAAGTGAGGTAAATATCAAAAAATACGACAAAATAGTCATATCACCTGGACCAGGAACTCCTGCTGATTCGGGAGTTTCAAAAGATATTGTTTTACGTTTTAAAGGTAAGTTGCCAATACTCGGAGTATGCCTCGGACATCAGACAATAGGTGAAGTATTCGGCTCTGTTGTGAGAAGAGCTGATAAGGTAATGCACGGAAAAACCTCTGAAATATCTCATAACGGTGATGTGATTTTCAAAGATGTCCCGTCTCCGTTTGTTGCCACAAGGTATCATTCCCTTGTAATAGACAAGGAAACACTTGGAAAAGAGCTGGAAATTACAGCGTTAAGCGATGACAACGAGATTATGGCTATTAAGCATAAAAGATTCCCTGTTTGGGGAATACAATTTCATCCTGAATCTATTTTGACAAAATACGGACTTAAAATTCTCCGAAATTTTCTTGAATTATAAATGAAAAAAATTGCCGTTATTTATATGTTTGTAGTTGCAGTTTATTTTTTTTCCGCATTTTCTCATGGATTAATAGACCCTGACGAGCCTCGTTACGCTGCAACTGCAAAAAATATGACGATTACAGGAGATTACATTGTGCCGTATTTTAACGGCAAACTGAGGATTAACAAGCCTCCTTTAACTTATTGGTTAATATCCGCATGTTATAAATTTTTTCATATAAACGAATTTGCTTCAAGGTTGCCGCATATTATTTTTTCACTTCTCTTGATTCTCGGAGCCCTTTTTTTTCTTTCGCAGTTTTTGTCTTTAACCGAGCTTGCTGTATTTAGCTGCGTGCTTTCTTCAAGTCCTCTTTTTTTCTATCTTGCGAGATACTGTAACACAGACATGATTTTAACTTTTTTTTTCAGTTTTTCAATTTTATTCTTTTATAATTATTTGGAATCTGAAAAAAAGATTTATCTTGTTCTCTTTTACTTGTCATATTTATTTGCAAACCTTGCAAAAGGACCTGTTGCATATCTAATTGTTTTTATCATTATTATATTCGTTATTCTGAAAAAAGAAAAAAGAATATTGAAAAACTACAAATTTTGGATTATTATTTTGCTGCTTTCTTTATCTCCTCTGGCGTATCTTTACATTGTGAGCTTAAAAACGGGAGGATTCGGTTTAACAGAGCTTATAGCAAGGGAAACTACAGGAAGATTTTTAAAAGGTTACAGACATCCTGAGCCTTTTTATTTTTATGCGGAATTTTTTCTATTGCTCTTTCTGCCGTGGTCATTATTTTTTTTGGTGAATATTCTTGAAATTAAGAACCTGTGGAAAGAGAACGATTTTAACAAATTAAACATTATCTGGTTCTTCTTTGTTTTAATATTTTTTTCAATTTCAAAGTCAAAACTGATTTCATATATTTTGCCAATGAGTTTCCCTTTTGCATATATTACAGCTCGTATCATAGGCAAAAAGCAATACTCTTTTAAGAACAAATATATTCTGTTTTTAACAGGTTTTATAATTTGCGGAATAATAGGTTTTGTAATTTTCAACGGTTATGCTTTGCCTGATTATAAAGTGATAATAGGGTATTTAATACTTCTTTATTTCGGAGTATGGTTTGTAAGTATTGAAAAAAACAGTGCAATTAGTTTAGGATTTGTCAACTTGCTGTTGTTCCTTTCAATTTTTATATTTGGAGCTGATTTTATTAACAACAATAAAAGTGAAAAAATACTTGAAAGTGTAAAAGGAAAATATTTAGTGGCAAGCTACAGAAGAAATCTTACGGGAACCGCATTTTATTACGGAAATTATTTTCCTGCTGATACAATTGAAGAGATAAGAGAAAATCTCGGAGGCAAAGACAAAAAAATATTAATTGTAAGTTATAAAACTGATTTCAAAAGAATCAAAGATAAAATAGAGTTCAGAAAAATAGCTGAAACAAGGAGAATGATAGCTGTTGAATTTGATTATAAACGATAGATGCAGGCAAGTTTTAACTCACGACAAAATCATTGAATTTGTAGAGCATTTAAAAACTTGTAACCCTTTAATTTCAAAACAAAATAAAAGAATTTGGGATGCTGAGTTTCTTAATTATAAAGTGTTTGTAAAAAATTTTCTTTATAAAAACACAATTGTAAAGAATTTTAAACGCACTGGAATAAAGAATTTTAAGATAAGCGAAATACTTTTGAAAAAAAGTATTAAATGCCCTTTGCCACTGTTTTACTACAGTAGGGGGTTGGAAGAATTTATTGCAACCGAGAGAATAGATGCAGTTGATTTGTGGAGATTTCTCGAGAAAAACAACACTGCTGAAATACATGCTGTAATTGAAAATAAACTCAATGTTTTAATTGATAAATTTGATGAATTAAACTTGTATCATCCTGACTTCAACATAACCAATCTTTTGATAACGCAGGATATGGATATTTATATTGTAGACCTTGACGGTGTGAAGTTTAACCTGAATAAAAGAAGAAAGAAAAAAATGATTGGAAAAATCAATAAATATCTCAGAGCACTTTCGGGAATAGAGCTATAATACGGTGTTAAATCCGAATATCGAAATGCGAAATCCGAAACAAATTAGTTCAATGTTGTTTTTGTATTATGCTTTCAAATACATTTTTTAAATGTCGTTTAAAGTATGACGTTATAACAAGAGTATACTACCCCTCCAAGTTGTCAAGACAATTTTTTTTAATTTTATTTCTTATTATACAATTTTTCACTTGAAATGAAATTTGTAACGTTCTTAAATTGTTGTTACGTTGAACCATGAACGTTGAACCGTAAACTTGTATTATTTCCTTATTTACCTGTCTTTCTTTTCTTGCCAAATTCTTCCTTTAATATGGAAAAAGTTTGATTTTTTTTATATATTAGGGTAAAAAAAGTTTATGAGGCAAAGAAAATTATTAGATACTATTAAAAATTACGTTGATCTAAAAGAGATAATAATTGTTTTAGGAGCAAGACAGGTTGGAAAAACCACTCTTCTTAAACTTATTATTCAGTATTTAGTTAAAGAAAAGAGTGTGTCGCAAGAAAATATTTTTTATTTTGATCTTGAAGATATTTTTTTATTGGATATGTTCAATAAAGGTGTAAATGAAGTTGTAGATTATATCAATTCTAAATCAACAGATAAAATATCAAAAAAGTATGTTTTTATAGATGAAATTCAGTATTTAACAGAGCCTTCAAAATTTTTAAAACTTTTCTTTGATCACTATTCTGATAAATTTAAAATAATTTGCTCAGGTTCATCAAGTCTTGAAATTAGGAAGAAATTTAAAGATAGCATGGCTGGAAGGTTTTTTTCATTTGAGCTTTATGGGCTTAGTTTTGAGGAATTTTTATGGTTTAAAGATGTAAATTTTGATTTTAATTCAAACTTTTCTGAACAAACGCATAGAGAACTAATAAAATATTTTCAAGAATATGTTATTTTTGGACAATATCCAAGAGTTGCCCTATTAGAAAATGAAGAAGTAAAGAGCAAATATTTGCTTGGAATAATAGATACTTACTTAAGAAAAGACATAAGAGAAGTTGCAAGTTTTAGGGATATATTAAAGTTTAATGATGTATTAAAATTATTAGCATCTCATTCAGGGCTATTAAATTTTAATGAACTTTCTAATGCTTTAAGAATCTCAAGAAAAACACTTGAAAAAATAATTTTTATTCTTGAAAATACTTATATTATAAATTTGGTATATCCTTTTTTTAGGAATATTAGAAGTGAATTGTCAAAGATGCCGAAAATATATTTTGAAGATACTGGATTGAAAAATCTATTATCCAATGGATTGTTTTTAAAAAAAATTGATGGAGATTTGTTTGAAACAGCTATCTATGGATACTTAAAAAAGATTATGGGTAAATCTTTTGTTAAATATTGGCGAACCAAAGATAAAAAGGAAATTGATTTTATAGTTCCGTTGAAACATGTCAAGAAAATTGTGTCTAAGAAA
>CAZLFW010000216.1:0-11147 GCA_964559045.1 uncultured bacterium | reverse complement strand
CATATTTTCAATTTTTTCCGAGCTTTTTGATATATTGCCTCGATATAATGAAAAAGAGAGAATTTTAACGCTATTTTCCAATCTTGTTGAGAAGTTGAGAAACAATAAAGGTTATTTAAATTTCATTGTGAAAAACAAAAGTGTTTTGGAAGTATTAACAAATGTTTTTGCCAAAAGCGATTATCTTTCGTCTGTTTTGATTAAATATAAGGAAGCATTTGAAGAAATGTTTTTTACGGATTTTTTTGTTTTTACAAAAGAGGAGCAGCAATACCATAAAGAGGTTGAGGATGTTTTGCAAAACTCTCTGAGCTATGAGGATATTATTGAAAATTTGCGAATATTTAAGCATAAAGAGCATCTGAGAATAGGACTTCATTTTCTGAATGAAGATATATCTGTTGAAGATAGTGTTGTGCAGTTGTCCTTTCTTGCAAATGCCATTTTAAAAGCATCTGTTAACATTGTAAAAAATAATGTTGAAAAGAGATTTGGGAAAATAGATTCGAAATTTGCAATAGTGGCTCTCGGTAAATTCGGAGGAATGGAGATGAATTTCGAATCTGATTTGGATGTTATTTTTATTTTTGAAAAAGATACTGTTTCTGAAAAAGGTATTTCAAGCCAGGAATATTTTTCGAGATTTTTTCAGAGAATAATCTCTTTTCTCACAATTAGAACGTATAACGGAGTTCTTTACGAAATAGACACACGATTGAGACCTTCAGGGAATGCAGGCGCGCTTGTGTCTTCGTTTTCCTCTTTTAAAAATTATCATTGCAAATCGTCTGCTGTTTGGGAAAGGCAGGCTCTTCTCAGATCAAGGGTTGCAGCGGGAGATGAAGGATTTGCAACTGAAGTAGAAGGCTTATTGAACAATATTGTTTTTGACAAAGGAATTACTCCAGATGATATTAATGAAATATTGAGAATTAGAAAAAGAATAGAACTTGAAGAAGGTTGTGAGAATAGCGAAGTTATTGACATTAAAAGCGGTGCAGGTGGAATAATAGATATTGAATTTTTTACTCAGATTTTGCTTTTGAAAAAAAGAATAGGGGAAGGAAATACTCTCAAAGCTCTTGAAAAGCTGTGTCAAGCAGGTATTATCCGTAAAACGGAATATGAATTTTTAAAAGAAAGTTATTTGAAATTGAGGAGTTTTGAAAATAAGCTAAGGCTTGTGAAAGGGAAAAGCTCCGACAAAATAAAGATTAAAGAAGTTTCGGGAATGGATATTGAGGAGATTATAAAAACCAAAAAACAGGTAAGAGAATATTTTTTACTTTATTTTAAAGAATATGTATGATAAAATTGTGATAATGTCTCTTCCCGTAAGGATATTTTAGAATATAGGGAGTAGATTTAGAACGTTAAACTTTAAATTGTAAAGCAATATTAATTATTAAACATATAAAATAACCAAAAATTAAATATGGAGGCGATTATGAAAAAAACTGTTTTTTATCTTATTGCAATATTTTTTCTGTTCCAAACCGTTTTGCTTGAAGCTTATGAAATCAAAGGAGTTCAACTGCCAGAAACCGTTAAAGTGGATAATGTGAATCTTGTTTTAAACGGTGCAGGAGTTAGAATGAAGTTTTTCTTTTCCATTTATGTTGGAGCACTGTATCTGCCGGAAAAGACACATAGTGCGGAAAAAGTTATCAAAAGCGACATTCCAAAAAGAATAGTTATGCATTTTGTTTATTCCCATACCATTTCAAAAGATAAGATAATTGATGCTTTTAAAGATGATTTTGAAAATAATTCTAAAGAACTAATGCCTGAGATTAAACCAGATGTTGAAAAATTTTACTCTTTTTTTGATAAAGACATTAATAAAGACGACGAAGTTTTAATAACTTATCTCCCTTCAAAAGGGACTTGCGTTGAAATTAACAAAGAATTAAAAGGATGTATTAAAAACAAAGATTTTATGACTGCAATTTTTTCAGTATGGTTCGGGGAAGATCCGCCTTCCGAAGGTTTAAAGGATAACATGCTTGGTAAAGATTAAAAAAATAGCGGAGGTTTCAATGTTAAAAAAAGTTTGTCAAATGTTCCTGTTGAAGACGTAAATATAGAGAGCGCCAAAGGTATAAAGGTGCAATGGCTTTTTTCTCCTAAGGACGGAGTTCCCAATTTTTCTTTCAGGATTTTTCATCTTGAGCCCGGTGGATGCAGTCCGAGACATAGCCATGATTGGGAGCATGAAGTTTTGATCCTTGAAGGAGAAGGAAAGGTATATTGCAATGGTGAATACACAAAATTTAAAAAAGGAGATGCTTTTTTTATCCCAGGAGGAGAGGAGCACCAGTTTTTATCGGAAACATCCGGAAAATTTATATGCTTAATTCCAAATTCAGGCTGTTAACTATTTTTTTACTGTTAATAACTTTTTTTGGCGGGAGCTGTTTTGCAAGAACCGACAAATATTCTTTAAAAGAATTTGAAAAAAATTTCCAACAGGTTAAGTTTAATTATAAAATAGCTGTTAACAATTTGAAGTATGTTGAGAAAAAAGCTGATTATGACCAATACTTTGAAGATAAAGTTTTAGGTTATGCTTTTCACTGTTTTGAAAAAAATAAAAAGTATTTTTTTCTGGCAGAAAAAAAATTTAGTGTTTCAAAGTTTGTAATACTTGCAGTTCTAACAGTTGAATCTTATTGTGGTCACTATGTTCCCAAATATAATCTTGGTGAAGTTTTCAAAACATTGATAACATTAAAAAAGGGGAATAGCACTCTTGTTAATAAGGTGTATAAGAAAGTTACGAAAAAATATCCTTATATTAAAAGGGCTTGGTTTGAAAAAAGATTGAAAAAAAAGTGTAAATGGGCGGGAGTGCAATTAAATGCACTTCGGAAAATTTTTACCCAATACAAAATTGATATTTTCAATGTCCCAAGCTCATGGGCAGGGGCTTTCGGTTTGCCTCAATTTTTACCTACAACCTTTTTATATTATGCTGTTGACGGCAATAATGACGGGAAAATTGATTTGTGGTCAATGCCTGATGCAATTTTCAGCATTGCAAATTATTTTCGAGAAAATGGTTGGAAAGAATATCACGGAAAAGATAGGAAAATAAAACAAATTTTCAAATACAATCATAGTAAATTATACAGCAAGGTTATTTACGAGCTGTCTGAATTATACAGAAAAGAGAAAGGAGAATTTTAATTCTCCTCTCTTATTATGAAGTTTATTCTTCAACAATAGCTTTGCCGTAGTCGTGGCAAGCTTTTAAATAATCAGGTTTGCCAATATCCGATTCTTTTACGTTAAAGTAGCCTAATCTAACCATCTTCATGTTATATACAAATTCCATTGTTTCAAAAATTATCTTTGGTGCATCTCCAGAGTGTGTGTAAGAGCCGAAAGATCCGCCTATTTTACCTTCCAATTTAGCATTTTTTGCAAGGAAAAGAAAACTTTTAAAATTTTCAGGCATATCTCTGTAATAAGTGGGACAGCCGAACACATAGGCATCGTATCCAAAAATATTTTCGGCGTTTTCTATTTCAGAAATTTCTTTAATTTCTGCTTCAGCACCTGCAGTTTTCACTCCGTCTGCAATACAATAGGCAAGTTGTTCAGTATGTCCTTTTAAAGTGAAATATACTATTAAAACTTTTTTCATAAACTAATTCTCTTCTTTGGTAAAATCTTCTTTTCCCGCTCCGCACAACGGACATACCCAATCTTCGGGTAAATCTTTAAAATCGGTTCCTTGAGCAATGTT
This sequence comes from uncultured bacterium, assembly GCA_964559045.1. Taxonomy (GTDB): domain Bacteria; phylum DYJV01; class DYJV01; order DYJV01; family DYJV01; genus CAZLFW01. The sequence goes on along the minus strand of CAZLFW010000216.1, from coordinate 7,396 downwards.
ATTGTCTGGGTCTCCTTCGGCAGGGTCGTAAACATAACCGCAAACCTCACATACATATTTATCCATTTCCACCTCCTTATTCAGATGTGGGCAGAGTAAAAGTCCTCTGTCCCAATTCTCTATCCATCATAAAGATGGCATTTCCTTTTCCGCCAACAAGTTTTAGCTTTTGAACAATAGCATCGGCGGAAGCTTCTTCTTCAACCTGTTCAGCAACAAACCATTGCAAGAAATTGTTTGTTGCGTGATCTTTCTCCTCAAGGGCAAGGTCAACAAGGCTGTTTATTAAACTTGTAACGTATTGCTCATGTTTATATGCATCTTCAAACGCTTCAAGAGGAGATGACCATTCGGTTTTAGGCTGCTCTATTGTTTCTAATATTACTCTCCCGCCTCTTTCATTAACAAAATCATACATTTTTTTTGCATGACTCATTTCTTCCATTGTCTGCATTTCCATCCATTTTGCAAAACCGCTTAAGCTCACTGACTCAAAATAAGCAGCCATTGAAAGATAGAGATATGCGGAATACATTTCAGCATTAATTTGCTTGTTTAACGCTCTTGACATTTTTTCAGATAACATACGAGCCTCCGTTTAATTTTCAGCTTTCCATACACCGTGTAAATTACAATGCTCCCTTGCAGTTACTTTTTCATCATTAACATTGAAAAATGCAACAGGCTCGTCTCCTGGATTTAAAAACTGTCTGAAAGATTTTCCTGAAGCTGTTATAAGCTCTATCCATTCTATGTAATGTTTATCCTCCATTGGATGTGCAACACTTCCAACGGAAACTTTATAGCCTCCGTCAACCTTTTCTATAACAGGAACGTGTTTTTCCTGTGCTGCATCAGTTGTGTTTTCCGAAAGTAAAACCATATCTTCTCCGCAGCATGAAAGAGCTCCGGGACCTCCGTGAACAACTTCCACCACATTGCCACATTTGTTACATTTGTAAATTGATAATTTTTCAGCCATTTTTTCTCCTTTCTTTTTATTTTTTATAAATCATAAATTAGGTTAAAAAGTATGTTAAAGTTTTTGACAATTTTTGCATATTCCGATAAACTCCACATGATAATCTATTTCTGTAAAATCAAGATGTTTTTCTGCGATATTTCTTAGCTCTTTTTCCAAAACTGCAATTTCTTCAGCATCAACGTCCTCCACTTTATCGCATATTCTGCACTGAACATGAAGATGATTGTCTGTTCTGCCGTCATATCTGCGCTGTTTGCCTCTTGTCTCCAATCTTTTAATTGTGCCGTCAGAAGCCATGAGCTCAAGGTTTCTATAGACAGTTGCAATGCTAATTTTAGGTAATTTTTTTTTCACTATAAAATAAATTTCCTCAGCAGTAGGATGTGAGGCAACTTTCATAAGCTCTTCGAGAATTACTTTACGCTGTTTGGTATTTCTAACCATATTCATATGTTCTCCTTTCATGATAATAATTACTATTAATATTTAAATAAAAAAATGTCAAGTAATTTTTATTTTTTTGTTAATATAGTGATTTTAAGTGTTAATTTTTTAAGAAATTGTTTAAAACAAAATGAAATGTTTGACTCTTTTTTAAATTAATGTTATTAATTGCTAATGACTGAAATAATATATTTATCAAATGATATTTTGTTTAAAAAAGTCATAGAGCTTGCTTTATATAACTATGTTGTAAATGTTGAACTAATTGATGATGAGAGCCTTTTAAAAGAAAAAATTAATTCCGCTAACGTTATTATCCTTGACAACGAATTTTCCCCTAATCCTGAAGAGATAATAAATTATTGCATATCCGAAGGAAAACCTGTTGTATTTTTAAGACAAATGTTTTCCGAAGATTTTTTTACGGAATCAGATAAAGAGCTTTTGGTATCACTTAAAAAACCTTTTGATGATCTTTCTTTTATAAATACCATTAAAAAATTTTGCAGTTTAAAATTAAAAACAGGAGAAGAAAAAATGACTGATATTAAAAAGGAGAACGAAGTATTGGATAATGAAGATGATATTCTTGAATTGACGGATATTATTGAGGAAACTGCTGATGATGTGTCTGATATTTTGTCTGCAAAAGATATTGTAAAGGAAGATGCTGAAACTGCGGTTCCGGCTAAAGAACAGGAGGAAAGTGTTTTTGAAGAAACACTTGACGATAAATTGAAGCAGGATGAGCCAGATGATACTCTTAATCTGTTTGAAAAGAGCGATTCCGATAATAATGAGGTATTTACTTTTGAATCAAAAGACGCAGTTGATAATGATGACGAGCCTTTGTTAGAGCTTAAAAACGGGAAGCTTGAAAAAGCTAATGTTGAAACAGATACAGAAAAGCCTGTTGCAGAGCTTAAAGATGAGGATAAGACAGATAAGGTAAATGTGGCTTTGGAGCAAGTTTCTTCAGAAGAAAAGCCTGTTTTTGAAAAAGATTCAAAATATTCAAAAGATTCGGAAGATGAACTTTCTTTTGAGCAAACTTTGGAAAAAGAGGAGGAAGAAATATCTGAAACAGAAGCTCCTTCTCCTGACTTTGATATTAATAACAATGAGTCAGAAGCAGCAGATATTTCAACTGAAGTAGTTGAGCCTTCACACACAGAGGGGGCAGTTCCTGAAGATGAAAAGGAGTTAAAAGAAGTTGAAGAAAATTTAACAGAAAAAGAAATCACCGAGCATACCGAATCAGATACTTATGCAGGTGAAGCTTTAGTTGAGGAGACTGAAATGACAAAAGAAGAAGATATTTCTACAGAGCAACTTTTTGAAGAAAATATTGTTCAGGAGCAGGAAGAAGTAGAAGAAGACATATCTATTCCCGTAGATGAAGAAACCAAAAAGCTGGCAAGTGAGATTGATAATGGTTTTGATGACAAGGGTGGCGATAAAGACGACGAGGTGATAGCAATGGAAGAGCTTAACGATTTTAAAGAAACTTTTAAGGATAGTTTTGTAAAGGACTCTTATTCTGAAAAAAGAGATTCAAAAACAATTGACATGTCAATGATTGAAATAAAACTTATAGAAGCTTCGGGAAAAGTTTTGGAAGCTATTGAAGAAGCCACAGTTGAAATTGCCAAAGGGATTGCTAAGGTTACTCCGAAAATAATTGAAGAGGTTTCCAAAGAGATAATTCCGAGAATTGCACAGAAGATAATTTCCGAAGAACTTAATAAGGTTAATAAGGAAGATAAGGATACGTAAAACTCTTCACTGTTTATTTGCATTAACGGCAAAATTCTTTTGTTGCAACCTTATAAAATCTTAACATTACTATTTAAGGAGCGTTTAGATGGAGAATTACGATTTTGAAAAGATTGAAAAGAAATGGTATGATTATTGGATTGAAAAAGATTATTTCAAAGCTGATGCGGAGAGTGAAAAGCCTTCGTTTTCAATAGTTATTCCGCCTCCCAATGTAACAGGCTCTTTACATATGGGACATGCGTTGAACGATACTTTGCAGGATGTTTTGTGTCGTTATAAAAGATTAAAAGGTTATAATGTGCTATGGATGCCCGGAACCGACCATGCAGGAATAGCAACCCAAAATGTTGTTGAAAAAAAATTGGCTGAAGAAGGTGTTACGAGACATGATTTGGGAAGAGAAAGATTTATTCACCGTGTTTGGAAGTGGAGAGAAGAATACGGAAGGACAATTATAAATCAGTTGAAAAGACTCGGAGCCTCTTGTGATTGGAGCAGAGAGCGTTTTACCATGGATGAAGGACTTTCAAAAGCGGTAAAAGAGGTTTTTGTGAACCTCTACAATGAAGGATTAATATATAGGGGAGATTATATTATTAACTGGTGTCCAAGGTGCCATACAGCTCTGTCCGATCTTGAAGTTGAAACCGAAGAGCAGAAAGGTGCATTGTGGCATATAAGGTATCCTGTTAAAGGAGAGGAGCAATATTTGGTTGTTGCCACCACAAGGCCCGAAACAATGTTGGGAGACACTGCTGTTGCGGTTAACCCCACTGATGAAAGATATAGGCATATTATAGGCAAGAAAGTTATACTGCCATTGATTAACAGAGAAATTCCGGTTATTGAAGACGATTATGTTGAAAAGGATTTTGGCACAGGAGTTGTAAAAATCACACCTGCTCACGATTTTAACGATTTTATGGTTGCCCAAAGGCATAATCTTGATTTCTTGAATGTTATGACTGCAGATGCTAAAATGAATGAAAATGCAGGAGAATTTAACGGGCTTGACAGATTTGAATGCAGAGAGAAAATTGTGGAACAACTTAATAAAATGGGTTTTCTTGAAAAAATAGAAGATTATCCGCTTTTTGCCGGACATTGTTACAGGTGTAAAACAATTGTGGAGCCGAGACTTTCAAAACAGTGGTTTGTTAAGATTAAGCCCCTGGCGGAAAAGGCTGTGGAAGCTGTTAAAAAAGGCGAAACAAGAATAATTCCCGAACAATGGGAAAATAATTATTTCGGATGGATGGAGAATATAAGAGATTGGTGCATTTCGCGTCAGATTTGGTGGGGACATAGGATTCCCGCTTGGTATTGCAAGGATTGCAGTGAAATTTCAGTATCAAAGGAAAATTTGGATAAATGTGAAAAATGCGGTAGCAGTAACATTTTTCAGGATGAAGATGTTTTGGATACATGGTTCAGCTCCGCACTCTGGCCTTTTTCAACCATGGGGTGGCCTGAAAAAACAAAAGAGCTTGAAAAATTTTATCCCACGTCTGTTCTTGTTACAGGTTTTGACATACTTTTTTTCTGGGTCGCAAGGATGATGATGATGGGATTGAAATTTATGAATGACGTTCCTTTTAACCATGTTTATATTCATGCTCTTGTTCGTGACGAAAACGGTGAAAAAATGTCCAAGTCAAAAGGAAACGTTATAGACCCACTTGAGATTATTGATAAATACGGAGCCGATTCTCTAAGGCTTACACTTGCTGCTTTTGCTGCTCAGGGTAGAGATGTTAAACTGTCTGAAAGCAGGATAGCTGGTTATAAAAATTTCATAAATAAAGTTTGGAACGCTTCCAAATTTATTTTAATGAATGTAAAGGATTTTAAAGAAAATCCAAAACCACAATTATCCGATATTGACAAATGGATTCTGACAAGTGGAGGCTCGGCATTAAAAGAGTATGAAACAGCACTGTCCGAATACAGGTTTAATGATGCTGTTAATGCTGTTTATCAATTTACATGGCATGAGTTTTGTGACTGGTATATTGAGCTTTCCAAAATAAATTTGAATAATGAATCATTAAGGAGAGGGACCCAGTTTACCCTGTTGTCTGTTTTTAAAATGATTCTTCAGATGCTTCATCCTTTTATTCCTTTTGTTACGGAAGAACTTTGGCATAATTTTTCTTTTGATTCGGATATTATTGTAAGCAGTCTTCAAGATTATCATGAAATCCCTGAATTTAAAAATGAATTTGATAAATTGGAAAAATTGAAAACCGTTATAAGTGCAGTTAGAAACATTAGGGGAGAGCTTAACATCCCTCCTTCCAAACCGGTGGAAATGTATTATTTTACCGAAAGAGAAAATATGAAAAGTTTGATGAAACTTTATGAGCCATATTTATGCAGACTTGCCAATATAGGTAAAACAGATGAAAAATCCGGTGAGTTATCGGGAAAACATGTTAAGGAATTTGTTGAATCAATGGAAATATATATTACTATCGAAGGCTTGATAGATGTTGAAGCTGAAAAGAACAGACTTTCCAAAGAGATTAATAAACTCAAAAAAGAATTGGAAAAATTGGATAAAAAACTTTCAAACAACAGCTTTCTAAATAAAGCTCCGGAAAATGTTATTGAAAAAAACAGATTGAAAAGAGAAGAAACTTCCAAGAGGCTTGAAAAAGCCATGCACAGTTTGGCACGGCTGAATTAATATTCGGCTACTTTGATGCGTATATCAGTGATATGTTAATTAAAAAACGAATAATGTAAAAAAATAGATTAGATTTGCTTATAATTTATAAATTTGGACTTGTATAACTTGCCTTTGCTTGAGAAAGGTTTTTATTTGGCTGGAATTAAAAATTTTTTTATTTTACTATTTATTATCATATTTTCGGGCTGTGCCGGAAACAACCTTATTGTTAAATATAAAACATACAAGTTCAACGAATATGTCCAACTTAAAACCACTGTTTTTAAGCCTGTTCAAGACAATGTCTCTTTTAAAGCAAAAATAATATTGTCTCTCCCAAACGGGAAACGTTATAAATTTTATGCTCTTGTGTATAACAGAGGAAATATTCACCGAATTTTTGCGTATTCCTTTTTTGGGAAAAAAATAATAGATATTATGTTTAACAAAAAAAATTATATAGTATTGGGAAGTGAAAGGAAATTATACGTGGTATTGCCCAATAAAATCGATGAGAATGAAAGCTTGTTTTACTTTTTTAAAGAAGTTCTCAAAGGAGTGGAAATAAAAGATTCCAAAATAGAGTATAACTGTCTTACAGGCAAATATAAAAGATTTATTGTGAAAACATGTGAAAAGGACAATTTTAAAAAAGTTTTTTTTATTAAAAACGGCAAAATTGAAAGATTGTTCAGTTTATCCCATGATGACCAAGGTTTTCCAGAGCATATTACCATGCAAATAGGTAAAAACAAACTTGAAGTATTATTCAAAGATTTTTTGAAAAATAAAGATTTTGAAAAAGAGTTTTTTGATTATATTAAGACTTTTAATGTTTTATATGTCCGAAATATGAAAGCTGTTGAAAATTCCATTTTAAAGTGATTTTAGAATGGAGTAAAATATATCTATTATCTATGTCAATGTAAAAGTTAATAGTTTTGTTAAATTATTATTTTGCATTTATAGCATCCATAAATTTTATCCTTAAGTGGGTAGTTACAGAAGTAAAAATATCTTAAAGATCGTAGAGAAAGGGAAAATTCTTTAATACTGTATCAGTAAAATTGCTAGATGCATTACCATTAAATTGAACTTCTACTATAAAGATAATATGGAAAAAGTTGTGCGATTTTTGCCAAGTATTAAATTAAATATTGACTTATTTTTTATTTTCATTTAAATATCATATTCTATATTCAATAATGGGGCTGTAGCTCAGCTGGGAGAGCACTTGAATGGCATTCAAGGGGTCAGGGGTTCAAGTCCCCTCAGCTCCATTTTTTTTAGTTTCTCATAATTTCTTATACTTAACTATACGTTATTAGGTGCGATATTTGAGGTTGTTCCCGTAAGGGCAATTCATGAATTGCCCTTACCTAATTTATTTATTCACCCAAAAACCTTCTCCTTTTTCTATCGCATTTATACTGGATAATCCGTAGCTATCTATTAACTTTTTTATATTTGAATCAGGACTCCATATCTGCCAACTGCTTCCGCTCCATTTCCAAACC
>CAZLFW010000215.1:0-5901 GCA_964559045.1 uncultured bacterium | reverse complement strand
CCTGAATCGTGCAGCAAGTGTCTGAAAGCATGCACCCAAAAATTTTGCATAAAAAAAGCTCTTAATGCTGCAAAAGAAGGTGATTTGGAAAACGGTTTGTTTTTTGCGGGAAAGGATGCTTGGAAAATAAATGACATACTTCCTGTTAAAGAAATTTTTAAGCGTCTGTTTTATTAGTTAATTTTTTTTGAATTTTGAAAAAAGTAATTTGTTTTATAATTTTCATATTGTTTCTGTCTGTAATATTATTTGCCGAAGACAGAGGTTTACTGATTCCTTTATACAGTTGTCCCTCAGACAAAAAGGGAAAAATTTGGGAAAAAGTTAAAAAGGCTTCTCATAAAATTTCCATTGTTGTAATTTGGGGCATTATATGTGAGAAAGATGACTATGTCAGTGCATTGAAATCGTTTGGAAAAGCGGGTATAAAAAGACTTGCATATATTGCTACCGGAAACTGCAAAAAACCTTTGTCAAAGATAAAAAAGAGGATAGATTTTTATTCAAAGTATCCAGTTGACGGTTTTTTTCTCGATGAAGTGGTTTTCTCTCAAAAGACAAAAGCATATATTAATAATATAATCGATTATGCAAAAATAAAATACGGAATAACAAAATTTTTTGCAAATTCTCCTTATGTAAATTCAAATTATTTAAAAGAAACTTTGGTTGACACTGTTGTTATTTTTGAGAATAGTTTTAAATTTTGGAAAAATTTCGAAATTCGTAAATATAAGGATGTTAGCAGAAGTAAAGTTGCAGTATTATTGCATCATGTTCCTTTGAATAATCTTGAGGAAGCTGTTGAAAATGTTTTGAAAAGTAATGTAAAATGGATATATATAACAGACAAGGATTGGGACGAACTGCCTTCGTATTTGTTTAAAGAAATTGAATTAATAAACAATTAACGAATAATAACAACTGATTGTCCGCAAAAAATTGGAAAACTTGCAATTTTAAGTGCAAATTTTAAAGGAGGATAACATGATTGGATTTATAGGCGGAGGAAACATGGGAGAAGCAATTATAAGAGGTTTAATTCAAAGTAAGGTTTATTCTCCTGATAAAATTACTGTTTCCGATGTATCAAAGGAAAGGCTTGAATTTTTAAAGAATAGTTATAATGTGGGTATTACTCACGTTAATAAAAATGTTGTAAAAAAAAGTGATATACTTTTAATAGCGGTTAAACCTCAAATTATCGAAAAAGTTTTAGGTGATATCAAAGAACTAATTGATAAAAACAATCATGTTGTTGTTTCAATAGCTGCTGGTGTATCTGTTGGAAAATTGGAAGGTATTTTGGGCAGGGATAAAAAAATAGTCAGGGTTATGCCCAATGCTTCGGCATTTGTGCTTGAAAGTATGAATGTATTGTGTTTTAACGGAAATATCACTGATAAAGAAAAAAGGTCTGTTTTTACAATATTCAATTCAATTGGTAAAACTATGGAGCTTGAGGAAAAATATATTGATGCTGTAACAGCATTAAGCGGAAGCGGACCTGGATTTGTTTCCGTAATTCTTGAAGCTTTTTCCGATGCAGGAGTAAATGTGGGTTTGTCAAGGGATATTGCAGAAGGGCTTATTTTACAAACTTTTTTGGGGACTTTAAAACTTGCCACCGAGCAAGGTAAATCTTTTTCCGAAATAAAAAATATGGTTACGTCTCCCGGTGGCACAACTATCAAAGGTATTCATCAGCTTGAAAAAAAAGGTGTGAGATGCGCAATTATGGATTGTGTTGAGGCTGCGTTCAAAAGAAGTTCCGAGTTGTCTTAAACGGTATTTATCTATTGTTATGGAATAGGTAATTAATACACCCTATAGCACCGTTAAATTGAGGTTCTTCGGGGATTAGCACCTTATCCGTTTGTAAAAGTTTTTTAATGAAAAATATCAAAGCACCATTCAAAGCTGCTCCTCCTGTTATAACCAGAGGCGGAGCAAAAATATCACGCATCATTGAAGTTATTCTTTTGGCAATGCTGTAATTTATTCCTGCGCAAATATTGTTGATATTAACGCCCTCCGCAAGTTTTCCTATTATTTCGCTTTCCCCGAAAATCGCACAGGTAGAGGTAAGATTTATAGGTTTTTCTTTTTTTTGAGACAGCTCATTAATGTCGATTTCAAGAAGTTTAGCCATATTTTCCAAATATCTTCCGGTGCTTGCGGCACATTTGTCATTCATTGCAAAATCGTTGATATAACCGTCAGATACTTTAATTATTTTAATGTCTTGTCCTCCAATGTCTATTAACGTAAAATTTTCCAAATTCAACTGAAAAAAAATTCCCCACACATGAGCTTTCAATTCGTTAATTAGACGAATGTTTTTAATATTTACGTTGTTTCTTCCGTATCCTGTTGCACAAACATTTTTGGCAGGAATACGGAGTTTTTTAAAATTAACTGTTAAAGCTCCATTATCCGAAATAATAAAGTTTTTATAAAAATATGCAGTGTCAAATATTTTTTTTTCGATTTCTTTATTTTTAAAAACTGCTATTTTAACAAATCTGCTTCCTATGTCCATACCTGTAAAAGCTGAATTTTGCATATTTGATATTATTATTTAAAAAATTAAAAATCAAGAAATAGTTTGAAAAAAATTTTTTAATATTATATATCAACAGATTAACGAAATATTGAAAATAAAGGAGATGAAATGAAAAAAATAAAATATGTTGTTTTTCTTATGGTAATGTTTGCGACTGTGAATCTTTTTGCATATTCACCGTGGGATTCGCTTGTGCAACATTTGAATACATGTTTTTCTTACGGCAATATAGAAAGTTATACTATTGAAAATGTTATAAACGGAACCATATCTTTCTCTGTTACTTCACAGCCCACCCTTTATCCGAATAACGAGCTTATTATTAAAAAATCAGGGAGCAATCCTCTTGCAAGCGAGACAGTTGGATTTGCCAAATTTCTCGGATTTTTCAACGGAGCAGGCAGTGCTAAAACAGTATATAACATTACTAACGTGTCAAAAGGAGACATTCTTCTCAAGCCGTATTCGAGGAAAGTTGTTTTATTTACCAATGTTAAGGAAAAATATTCTTTTAAGCCTTATATAGATTTGCAACAAGCGTTAACTTTCAATAATTTTACCATTTTTGAAATCAATTCTCCGGAGGAAATTAAATTTTTAAATCCTCAGGAGTATAACGTTCTTGTTAGACTCGAGGTTAGCAATGGACTTTTGACAGGTAAAATTACTTCTCTCTATAACAATGAAATTCTTTTTAATCAGGTTTATCAATTCCCTTTTAAAGTTGATACTAATTTTCAGCCAAATGTTAAAATATCTTTTAATGCTCCCAAAGTATTTTCAAGGTTTTATTCGAGGCAGTTGGCGAAAGAAAAGATTATTAGAAATTCCTCTTCGAGAAATGCAGGAGATTTCAGTTTCACAACAGGTAAAAACGTTGCAGAGTCAGAACTTTCAATAACAGGTGATTTTCAAATGGTTAAATACAACTTGGACAGAAAAGCGGTTAGGCTTGTTGCCGCTGATGTGGATGGTGACGGTAAAGAAGAATTTGTTTTATTAAATGATTATGGAATTTACGTTTATAAAATTATGGAGTCTGATTTAAAAATGCTTTCGGTTTTTTCTTTTTCCGATAGTGATATTATTGCAATTCATCTGCACAAGGGAGATTTTAATAAAAATGGAAAAGATGAACTTTTTGTTACACTTACAAGGAAAATTATTGATGTTGACGAGAAACACAACAAATTATGCTCTATGATTTTGGAATATAAAGGGAACCACAGATTTAACGTTATCAATAAAAATCTTGAATATTATCTCAGAGTTGTTGAAGATAGAAACGGGATCCCGCATCTTATTTGTCAGGAAGAGGGAGAATATGAGCCTTATGCAGGAGATATATATGAAATGAAATGGTCCGGCTCCCATTTCAAAGTTTCAAGTCCTTACCAAGACGCAAAAAACGTATACTCTATATATGGTTTTGCTCCTCATCCTAAAAAAAGAGATTATACTTTGATAATAGATAAATTTGGGAATATAGCTGGATATTATGCACCTAAGGAAGAAAAAGTAGAGCTTTTGGATGAAAATATGGGAGTGTATAACCTTATTAAGTATCCCGTTAAACTTAATTTTGAATATTACAAAGGAGGATTTGACAAAGTAACTTCAAGAGACGTAATGGCTTACAGACGGCTTGAATATCGAAAAGATTTTAATAATCAGGTTTTTACAATTAAAACTTCTTACAATAAAGATATTACAAGAAAGATTATTTCCAAAGTTTTCGGTAGAGGTAACGAGCCTGACAAGGTTGTGGGAATAAGATGGATTGGCAACAGCATTATAAAAACATGGGAGTCAAACGAATTTTTTGAAACAGTTTATGATTTTACTTTTCTTAAAGAGAATGGTAAAGATATGCTTGCAATTTTAATGGAGAATAGTGATAACGGTTTTTCAATTAAAATTTTCAAATAAAGATTCCAATAAAATGGGATTGCTGCCAAAGTGAAGATGGATGTAACTGCCAAGTGTATTTTTATAAATATATCCTTCTTCTTTGCTTTGGCTCTTTTTTCTCATTTTTACCGAATAAATTTTATCAAGATTTTTACCGTTGTTTTTTAAAAAAGAATAGTGGAATTCATGCCCTCTTGCCTTTATGGAAGATTTTCCCCAAAAAGCATTGCTTTTGGTTTTTATTTCAGTATATCCAAGGGTTTTAAGCCTGTTAAGCATAACAGCCTCTTCATTGAAAATTCCAGTGAAAGGGAAAAATTTTCCTTCTTTTGTATGAACTCCTTTGGTAAGGTATATGAACCCACCGCATTCAGCATATATATATCCGTAATTATCAGAAAAATTTTTTATACTTAACATCATTGAAACATTTTCGGATAGCTGCTTGGCATAAAGCTCAGGATAGCCTCCTCCCAAATAAATCAGTTGGCTTCTATTAGGAATTTTTTCATCCTTTAAGGGAGAAAAAAAGGTTATTTCTGCACCGTATTCACAGAGTTTTTTTAAATTGTCGTGATAGTAAAAACAGAATGCATTGTCTTTTGCAACAGCAACTTTTACTTTTTTTTTAATTGTTTTTTTTGTTTGCTTAACCTCGTAGCTATGGTTATAATTTGTCAGCTCTAACAATTTATCCATATTAAGCCGCTTCAGAGCAATTTTACCGTAACTATCAAGCAGTTTTTCAATGTTTGGATTATCTTGAACTGTAACCAATCCGAGATGTCTTGAAGGTAGAGATTGAAAGTCCCCCTTTTTAAAATAGCCAATTGGTTGAGCATTACAGTAATGCTCAACACTTTCTTTTAAATATTCGTAATGACTTTCTCCTGACACATTGTTAAAAATAATTCCTTTTATATTGACATTTGCATCAAATTTTTCAAAACCGAGAACTATTGCCGCGGCACTTCTTGCCAAGCTTTTTCCGTTTACAATTAGTATAACGGGAAGTTTAAGAATCTTTGAAATTTCAGCGGAGCTGCCGAAATCTTCTGTTGTTGAAAATCCGTCAAAAAATCCCATGACTCCTTCAACTATTGCAATATCTTTATCTTTGGAATTTATGTGAAAATTATGTTTGTTATATTCTTTGGAAAGCATCCAACTGTCCAGATTAACGGATGTGTTCCCGCTTGCTATTGTATGATAACCGGGATCAATAAAATCGGGTCCCACTTTAAAAGGCTGGACTGATAAGCCTAATTGTTTAAAAGCTGAAATAAGAGACAGTGTAACTGTTGTTTTTCCCACTCCGCTGGTGGTGCCTGCAAGTATAAAAGCGTTCATGAAAAGAGAAAAACATAAAAGAAGGTATAAATCAAGAAGAAAGTAATGATTGTCAATTTAAGTCAGGGAAAAGG
>CAZLFW010000214.1:0-6492 GCA_964559045.1 uncultured bacterium | reverse complement strand
ATTGTTTAACATTGTCAATAGATCATCCACTTCCGAAGATGGGACAATAAGTATGAATCCCATTCCGTTGTTAAAAGTTTTAAACATCTCTTTTTCGTCTATTTTACCGTACATTTGAGTAAGTTTGAAAATTTCAGGAATCTCCCAAGAAGAAACATCTATTACTGCTGTTGACCTTTCAGGCAGAACTCTTGGAATATTTTCAATAAAACCTCCTCCAGTAATATGAGCCATACCATTTATATGAAAATTTTTTATAATTTTTAAAACTGCTTGGACGTAAATTCTGGTGGGAGTCAAAAGTTCTTCCATAAGAGTTTTTTCTAAATTTCCTAGTGTATTGTCCAAATTAAAATTTCCTGAATCAACAAAAATTTTTCTAAGAAGAGAGTATCCATTGCTATGCGCTCCGGAAGAAGCTATACCGATGATTTTATTTCCTTTTGAAATTGAAGAACAGTCAACAATACTATCCTTTTCTATGACGCCAACGCCAAAAGCAGCAAGGTCATATTCGTTTGCATTATAAAATCCAGGCATTTCAGCGGTTTCTCCTCCAATTAAAGCACAGCCAGCGATTTTACATCCTTTTACAATTCCTGATATAACACTTTCTGCAATATCTGTATCTAATTTGCCTGTGGCAAAGTAATCAAGCAGAAAAATTGGTTTGGCACCTGAAACAATAATATCATTAACAACCATAGCTACGAGATCTATGCCTATTGTAGAATGATTTCCGGACATAAAAGCAAGTTTCAGTTTAGTTCCCACTCCGTCAACAGAAGTCACCAACAGAGGATTTTTGTGATTTTCAATACTAAGATCAAACACTCCTGAAAATCCGCCTATATTTGAAACAACTTCCGGAGTAAATGTTGCCTGAATTCTATCTTTTAAATTATTGATTAATTTTTCAGATTTTTCAATGTCCACACCAGCACTTTTGTAATCCACCTCAGCCTCCTTGTTAAAAATATTTTATAACTTCTGCAAGTTCCAAAGTTATTATGCCATGAGTGTCCTTTATCATTTCCTCTATTTTAGGTAAAACTTTTTCTATCTTTTCTATACTGTCAATAATTTCTATAATAACTGGAAGGTCTTGAGACAGCACAAGGGATCTGCTTGAATGTATTATAGAGCTTGAGCCGTAACCATAAATACCTCTTATAACCGTAGCACCTGCGATTCCGCTCTCTTTGCAATAATTGACAATAGCTTTGAAAAGAGGTATGCCGTCGTATGTATCGTCAGAACCTATGAAAATTCGCATTAATTTTTGCTTACCTATTAATTTTTGAAAAGTCATTTTATAACCTCGCCAAATAAATACCGGAGTAAGCGGCAATTAAACTGAAAAAGAGATTTGCAAACATATTTATTAATCCCAAAATATAAGCTCCGTCTTCAAATAAATGTAAAGTTTCCACGCTAAATGTGGAAAATGTAGTGAACGCACCGAGAAAACCAACGGAAATTGCAAATCTCAAATAATCTGAAACAAAAATTTTTTCCATTGTAAATGTATAAAAATACCCTAAAACAAATGAACCAAGCAAATTGACAATTAGAGTGCCAAAAGGTATTGAATTGCCAAAAACAACCATACTGAGTCTTGCTACAAAATACCTGCATAAAGCACCTGCAAAGCCGCCTAATCCTATACAAAAAAGCTTCAACCAGTTTCTCCGTTAATTAATGCGCAAAATGGTATCATTTTTAACGTTAAATAATTTTTTTGCTTCGTAAATATCAGAAAGCTCTATTTCATAAGAATTGCTCTCTTCTTTGTTGCTCATTTGACAAATTAATTCTCCCGTTGGACTAATAATTAAAGAATTACCGCCGAAATTAATGCCAAAAGATTTGCCCACTCTGTTACAGGCAACGATAAATATCTGATTTTCAATAGCTCTTGCTCTGTTTAACAAAATCCATTGCTCTATTCTTGTTTCAGGCCACTCGGCTGAAACAAAAATAACATTAGCTCCTCTCAGCATAAGAGCCTTTGCAAGTTCAGGAAATCTTATATCATAGCAGAGCATCACACCGAAAACAAAATCGTTAAGTTTCTCTGTAACAACTCTGTTACCTCTGCAAAAATATTTATGTTCTTCAAGAGGTTTAAAAAGATGTATCTTATCATAAAAATTTTTTATCTCTCCCTTATTGCTGAAAATCAAGCTCCTGTTCATCAGGTTATTGCCCTTTGACCAAGGTATAGAACCTATCAAGTTAAACGATTTATTTTCTAAAATTTTCTGTAATTTAAATAAATTTTTTTGAAAGAAACCACATGCTTCTTTCATTATGTTAAAAGCGTATCCGGTAAGCCACAATTCAGGGAGAATAACGTAATGATTCTCCAATATTTCGAGAGACTCTAGCATTGATAATATTTTGTAAAATTCTTTTTCGTAATTTCCTGCATCTATCTCTGTTTGTAAAAGAGAAATGTTGACTTTCATCGTTTAATTTAGTAACATATTTATAAAATTTTTCAAAGGGATTTTTATGAAAATATTAATTACAGGTGCAGCAGGTTTTATAGGATTCTCATTAGCAAAAAGGTTGCTTGATAATAATGTTTTCTCCTCTGTTGTTGGAATTGACAACATGAACGACTATTACACTGTTAAACTAAAAGAAGACAGACTTAAAATTTTACTTGATTATGAAAAATTTTCTTTTAAAAAATTTTCTTTGGAAGATAGAGAAAATATTTTATCTATTTTTAAACACTGCCAATTTGATATTGTAGTGAACCTAGCTGCTCAAGCAGGAGTAAGATATTCTCTGCAAAATCCTTTTTCTTACATAGATTCCAACATAAACGGATTTATTAATATTCTCGAAGGTTGCAGACATAATGGGGTTAAACATCTTGTGTTTGCATCTTCAAGCTCCGTATACGGAGCAAATAGAAAAATGCCTTTTTCCGTTCATCACAATGTTGACCATCCTGTGTCTCTTTATGCAGCTACGAAAAAAGCCAATGAATTAATGGCTCATTGCTACTCCCATTTATACAATTTGCCATGCACCGGGCTACGTTTTTTTACTGTATACGGTCCTTGGGGACGGCCTGATATGGCTCTGTTCAAATTTACTAAAAATATTATTTCAGGAATACCTATAGATGTTTACAATTTTGGCAAAATGAAAAGAGACTTTACATATATAGATGACATTGTAGAAGGAATATCAAGGGTTATTTATAAAATACCTGAAAAAAATTCCAAATGGAATCCTTTGTCCCCTGACCCTTCCTCAAGCTATGCACCCTATAAAATTTACAACATAGGAAACAATCAGCCTGTTGAGCTTCTCGACTTTGTTTACACAATTGAAGATGCTCTTGGAATAAAAGCAAAAATTAATTTTTTGGAAATGCAACCAGGAGATGTTCCTGAGACTTATGCTGATGTTGACGACTTGACAAAAGACGTGGGGTTTAAACCATCAACACCTTTAAAAACAGGAGTAAGCAAATTTATTAAATGGTACAAAAACTATTATAAAATAGGAGGTTAAAATGGCTATTATAACAATCAATGCTGAAATAGGTTCCAAAGGAATATTTATAGCACAAGAAATTGCAGAGAGATTGGGATATCTTTATTTTGATCATATTATTGCTGAGGAAATAGCAGAGCTTCTCAGGATAAATAAAATAGATGTGAAAAGTTTTGAAGAAGATAAACATGAGAATATTATCGCGACAATATCCAAATATTTCTCCCTTGATATTTTTTCAAAGAAAGAAAAAAATATTAATAAAGAAGAGAAAAGAAAAAAACTTTACTCAAGGAACATAAAAGACAGTTATAAGCATTTGCTTCCTTACAAACTTGATGCAAAAGGCTGGATAGATGCTCATATCTATAAAAAGATGCTTTATAAAGTTATTACATCGCTTGCAAAAACAGGAGATTGTATTATAGTTGGAAGAGGAGGGAACATTATTCTTAAAGATGAGCCTAATTCTTTGCATTTGAGATTTGTTGCAAGCAAAAAATACAGAAAAAAAACACTGGTTGAAATCAAAGGTGTGCCTGAAAACGAGGTGGATAAATTAATAGAGAAGATGGATGAAAAGGCTGTTTCATACAATGAATATTATTTTAATTTCAATGTAAACGACCCTCATGAATATTCCGCTGTCCTTAATGTAGAAGCACTTGGAGAAGAAAAAATAGTAGACTGGATTGCAAAATTCGCAAAATAAAGTAAAATATTGTTTGACAAAATTATTAATTTATATTAATAAGAGATAATTGAATAATCATTCATTAAAAAGAGGGAGGCTATTATGAGAGTTAAATTTTTACTTTTTACGCTTTTGCTTGCATTAACCTTTTACAGTTGTGGCGGAAGCGGAGGTGGCAGCGCACCTTCTGGTTCAACTACAGGTTTTAATTACAACAACGCACCTGTTAAAATTGCCTTTGACCCCGGTAACGGTGCAATACCTTTGCCCAATGATGCAAATTCTACTCTTCTTGCAGGTGACAACAATACTGTTAAGTTGCAAATTGATCCTAAAGCTCCTGCAGATACTCAGGCTCTTTATACTGCAATAAATGCACTTAAACTTAAGGGATTACCTTCAAACACTTTTGTAACTCTACCTTTAAACACTGAGACAAAATTGGATATTACCTCGTTATATTCAAATATTATGATTGTTCCTTTTAAAACAAATGTAGTTTCAAAATCTGCAATACCACCTCTTTCAGGTCCATACAATTTAATAATTCAACAAGACGGTAAAATGATCAACATAATTTTCAAAACTCGATTGCTGTCCAATGCTCAATATGTTGTAATTATAACAAAAGGAGTTAAAACTGCCGCAGGTGACCTTGTAGGGAGAGATGCGACAATGGAGCTTTTATTAACGCAGCAATACGGGGATTTGATAAAAGCTTTCGGGCTTAAAACTGATGATATTCTTGCAATGACCACTTTCACTACAGCAGACAAAACATTAAAACTATCAGCATTTTCCAAACTGGCAAAAGGAATTCAATTTGACAGTAGTGATATGTTGAGTTATGATAATATTACAGATGAGCTTAAATCAATTCTTGCAGTTGCTGGTGCTGTGCCTTCAGTGGTTCAGGCAGACACACCGGCTTCCTATGCTGGTTTAAATTATCTGAAAACATCATTCACAACTTATGATATAACGTCTCTTAGTTCAGCACCTAAAACAGAAAATGCTCCAGTGATTATTCTTCCCAACGGAATAACCAATAAAGTTGTTATCTTTCAACATGGTCTCGGAGGGGACAAAAATAATGCATTTGCAATTGCGCAAAAGTTTCTTGCCGCAGGTTATCCTGTGATTTCAATGGATTTGCCTTTTCATGGTGAAAGAGTTGCTTATGATAATACATCTTTTGACTGTAATAAAGACGGACAGGTTCAATCAGGCGAATGTTTTTTAACAGCTAATCTTGTTCAAGACAGGATAAATTTTTATCAAGCTGTTTTTGATTTGACAATGCTTTTAAAAGATTTAAAAGCCGGCAAATTTGACATTAACGGAGACAATGTTACAGATAACATTACTGAAGTTTATTTTGTAGGAATATCCCTTGGCTCAATGACAGGCTCTATTTTTGTTAACTACAATATTGACAATTTGAAAAAAATCGCTCTTTTAGTTGGAGGAGCAGATCTCACAACAGTGCTTGACGGCACCAAAATCACTGATTTACAAAATGCAATTGCAGCTCTCGGACTTACAAAAGGCACAGGAGAATACTATACTTTTCTTGGTATGATGCATTTGATTTTGGATCCTGCTGACCCATTGTATCATGTTACACCTGCAATAAAGGATAAAACAATTGTTATGACAGCATACGGAGACACAATTGTACCTAATGCTTCAAATGCAATTATGTCATCACTTGCAGGATTTTCTTCTTTTACGGAAATCACCCCTAACAACATTGACAATGTAAGTGCTGTTTCAGGATGGTATCAATATGGAGCAACAGTTGACGGTTCTCCATATTATGTTCCTCATGCCTTTTTATTGTCAACTGATAATGCTTCAGCAAGCTACGGAATTAACTTTGATCAGACTTTTATAGATAATGCCAAAACTGCTGTTCAGAATCAAATAATAAATTTTTTCAATAAATAATTTAGGAGGGAATAATGAATAAAATCAGATATTTTTTAACAGTTCTTTTACTGTTGCTTTTTATGTGTGTTTCAGGATATTCCGCGGGATTTCATGTGAACGTTGAACAGGGTATGAAAGCAATGGGGGCAGGAGGTGCATTTGTAGGATTAGCCAACGACCCAACAGCACTTTACTATAATCCTGCTGGTATTACTCAGCTTGACGGAAAGTTTAATTTTGCCACTACTTATGCGTTTGGAGTTTTTCATCCTAAGCTCCATGATCCTGAAATTGCAGATATTTACGGAGTTACAAGACTTAAATCAGGCACAAAAGAGCAGGACTGG
>CAZLFW010000213.1:0-9851 GCA_964559045.1 uncultured bacterium | reverse complement strand
AGTTAAAAAAAGTGAACAGTGAATCTGGAAATTGGTAGGCATTTTTGGGGAAATCTTAGACTTGGGGTCCAGTTGAACCGGAATAGATAAATATAAAACACTTAAAAAATTATCTTGATAATTTGGTGTATCATTTGAATTTATAAGACTTTTAAACGTTTAAGATATTTTAATGTGTCTTTATTTAAAATTTTGCAAAATTTCTCTTTTAAATTTTTCTTTTTGTATTTGTTAATTGTCTCCACTTTTGGCAATCCTGAATTTTCGTAATGAACTATAAGAGGAAATTCGAGATTATGATTAAGCGTTATTTTTCTTAATTGATTTTTAATGTCTATTGTAGCTTCGTTTTCCATTCTCATAATTATTATTTTAGCATTAACGTAAGCTTCTTTAAAGTTTTTTATTTTTTTTCTGTTTTCACTAAACTCAGTTTCAAGATTTTCCAACTCTTTTTTTATGTTGTCCGCTTCCTTTATCTCTTTTGAAATTTTTTTCATTGTATCAATGTCATGGCTTGCAAAATCCGGTTGGAATTTGCTTTCGAGAAATTCTATTTCACCTTTAAATATCAAATTTTTTATAAGAGCTTTTTGTTGACCTGCTTTTTCACCGTTAAAGTTGAAATATTTGGATATAATATTTTCAACACGATGTTGCAATTTTTTGATATTCTCTTCTGAAATAGATAACGATTCTTTTAAAGATTCTATTGTTTCTCTGATTTTATCGTTCATTAATGTCAGTTTTTCCAATTCTTCCTTTTTTGTTTCAGAATATAAAGGGTCTATCACTATGCTTTGTTTTGATTTTCCTTTAACGTTGTTTATGAATACGAATTTATCGGTTGTAAAAAAACTGCCTCTTGATTCTTTGAGTATTACTATTTCACTGCCGAAAAATTTTGTTGAAACCGAGTTAGTTGTATATACCCAATTTCCGTATATTTCGCAACTGTTACAAGATTTAACTGAAATTTTTTCACCTTTAACATAGTTATTAAATGATTTTTCTATATTTATAACTTTTCCCGTGATAACAGAATTTTTATCAGCAACTCCGTTAATTGATACGAACTCGCCGTTTACTACAGCCTCACTTCCAACATTTCCTTTGATGTTGATATTTTTGGCTTCAACTTTAAAACCGGGTTTAACCGCAGTATCAAGAATATCAGTTGAGCCGTTAACAATAACTGATGATTCAGACACTTTTTTGCCTTCAATATTTCCTATGTTAAAATCTATTGAAGAGACCAGCACTTTTTCATTAATGAAAAATCCTTTTATAGGGTCTTCGTAAAGAAATCCTTCTTTTTTTGATTTAAAAATTATTTCATTTTCTGTTTCTATTTTTTCAATGCTTTTTTCATCAAACTTTATTTTATGAAGCATTTTCCCCGGAACAGGATGTATTTTTTCCCCTCTTATGTTAATTCCAGGTTCTCCTTTAGTGGGCTTGATAATGGAGACAATTTTACTGCCCAAGGGAACTATTCTTTCGCTGAAACCCAAGTCTCTGTGATTGATTTTTCCGTTTTTTTCATCTATTTTCCCATGTTTGCTCTTTTTTAGGTCAATATGTTTAACTATTTTGCTGTGCTCTCCGTTAACAGGTTTTTCTCCCTCTGCAATAATGAATTGATAAATTTTTTTAATTCTTTCTTTATGGCTCATTCCAACATATTTTTTAATATTTTCCACTATTTCCCTGTCAGATATGATCCCGTAAGTAACATTGAAAGTTTTTAATGCAATTTGCGTCTTTTTGTATCCTTCCTTTATAGTAGCAACAACATCGTCGCTTTCCAATCGGGAATTAGGTCTAATGTTAATATACGCCTCTGTTTTTATATCGTGATTGTCAAAAGATATGAACATATCAAAAAAAATGTTTTTGTTTGTGTGTTCCAAGATAATATCCTCTTGTTGTTAAATCCGAATATCGAAACTCGAAATACGAAACAAAATTAGTTCAAAGTTATGACTATTGTAATTTATAGTAATTAATTGTAATTTGAATTAATTCAAAAATGTTAACCCCTAACAACTAAATCCTAAATCCCAAATAAATTCGAATATCGAAACTCGAAATACGAAAAAATTCAAAATGTCAAAACATATCAAGGTAATACGTGAAACGTGCATGCGTGATACGTTAGTTATAGGATTCGGCATATATTAATGTATAAAAAAATCTACATCTTGATATTGTATTTATTAAGCTTTTTATGAAGGCCTGTTCTGTGGATGCCAAGAAGCTCCGCTGTTTTTGTCCTGTTGCCATTGGTTATTTTAAGTGCTCTAATAATAATGTCTTTTTCCCTTTTTTCCATCTCTTCTTTTAACCTGTTAATGCTTCTGTAGGAATGAGATTCAAGCTCGTCTTCAATAGGCTCAATATTTTCGAATATAAACGAGGGAAGACATTTTGTTGTGAGAACTTCTGAATCGGCTCTGTAAATTGACAGCTCAATAACGTTTTTCAATTCCCTGATATTTCCGGGCCATGTATAAGCCTTTAAGATATTAATAAACTGAGGCTCTATTTCCTTTACCTGAGTATATTCTTTCAAAAGATTCAAAAAATGGTAGGCAAGCTTTTCTATATCGTCTCTTCTCTCTCTTAAAGGAGGAACTTTAATGGGCACAGTGTATATTCTGTAATACAGGTCTTCTCTGAATTGATTTTTTTCTACCATTCTTTTTAGATTTCTGTTTGTGGCACAAATCAGCCTGAAATCCACTTTTTTGGGAGACGACTTTCCTATTCTCTCAACTTCCTTTTCCTGAAGCACTCTAAGCAGCTTTGCCTGAAGGCTCAAAGGAAGATCGCCTATTTCATCGAGAAAAATAGTGCCACCGTTTGCAAGCTCAAATTTACCCGGCTTACCGTGGCGCAATGCACCTGTAAAAGCACCTTCTGTATATCCGAAAAGCTCCGATTCGGCAAGCTCGGATGGTATGGATGCACAGTTAACTTTAACAAAAGGACTGTTTTTCCTGAAACTTTCAAGATGAATTGCATGGGCAAACAGCTCTTTACCAGTTCCGCTTTCCCCGAGTAGAATAACAGTTGAATCTGTGGGAGCTATCTTTTTGGCAAAATTCTTCGCTTCCAGCAGCTCAGGGTCAGAGCCTATTATATCGTTAAAAGTATATTGAGCATGATGTAATGTTGCAATTTGATTTTTATACTTTTTTACTTCACTTTGAAGATTTTTAAGCTCTGCAACAAGATTTTCTATATCCTGTGTATTTTTCAAAATGATTTTTCCTATTGCACCGTAGGTTTTATTTTTATAAGATACTGGAATTCTTGATACTATACGAGGTTCTCCGTTTATTTTCTGAAGCTTGCCAATCTCCTCTTTTCCCGACTTGGCAATAAGGTGCAATCTGCTGTTAGGAATCAAATTGGTAATATGTTTATTCTTGATTTTACTGAGTTTTATTTTAAAAAACCTTTCATTAAGAGAATTTATATATTTAATTTTACCGTTGTTATCAATTAGGATAACACCTTCGTAAGGATTGTTAATTAACGTATGAAGCGACAAAACACCTTCAATTGAACTAAAAAGCCTTGAAACAACTTCATTTTTAACAAAATCCACAATTAAGATAACCTCTATATTCTCTTTTTCATAAGGAAATCTTTTAATGTAGAATTTAATACCTCTGTTATCCTTAAATCTTGAAACGCCTTTTTCCACATATTCCAACACATTGGAATCACTGTCGAATATTTCGTTGAAATTTATGTTTTTAAATATAACTTCATTGTCTTTTGTTATTATTGTAGGGATTTTTATATAATCTAAAAAACTTTTAATTAATTGTAGCATAAAATCACTCTCCAATCATGTGTTGAGTTATTTATACACTTATCTTTCCGCTAAGTCAAGGATTTTATAAATGGCATATAATTTGCAAAAATTATTGAAAAAATTAACAAGAGGCGGGACATGGTTAATTTCAAAAAAACAGATTATCTGAATTTGGATGAACAGCTTAGCGAAGACGAGATTTCAAAAAGGAATGAAATCAGAACTTTTGTGGACTCTTCAGTTATACCTACCGTGGACAAACACTTTGCCAACGGCACTTTTCCCATGGATTTAATAAAAGAATTGGGACAAAGAAAATTAATAGGAGCCTCCCTCCAAGGCTATGATTGCGCAGGTTACGGTGCAGTTAAAGCAGGTTTGATATATCAGGAAATAGAAAGGGGAGACGGCGGACTGAGAAGTTTTTTAACAACTCAGGCTGAACTTGCAATGTTTGCAATATGGAAATACGGCTCGGAAGAACAGAAAAAAAATACCTTCCCGAAATGGCAAAAGGCAACATTATCGGCTGTTTCGGACTCACCGAAGAAGATGCAAGCGCTAATCCCGCACAAATGAGAACATTCGCATACAAAAACAACGGGGATTGGGTCATCACAGGAGAAAAAATGTGGATAACCAATGCTGCAATTGCCGACATCTCGGTAATTTGGGCAAAAACAGACGACGGCATTAAAGGCTTCATAGTGGAAATGGACAAACAGGGAATTGAAATAGTAAAAATGAAAAGCAATATATCTTTAAGAGCATTCATTACCGCTGGTATAAAATTAAACGAAGTTGTGGTTTCGGACAGAGCGAGGCTTCCTGAAGCCTACTCTCTGAAAGCTCCCCTAACCTGTCTTACGGAAAAAAGATACGGAATGGCTTGGGGAGCCATAGGCGCTGCAATTGACTGTTTTTTACAGTCATTGGAATATGCAAAGGAAAGAATCATGTTTGGCAGACCTGTTGTATCATCACAGCTAATTCAGAGAAAACTGGTAAACATGCTCGTTGAAATAACAAAAGCCAAAAGCATATCCATACAAGTGGGAAGGATTAAAGAGAAAGAAAAATATTTCAGACATGAAATGGTTGCGCTTGTCGCACTTAACAATCTTACAAAATCAGTTGAAATAGCGAGAGACGCAAAAGAAATTCAAGGCGTTAACGGAATATCTTTGGAATCACGAGTAATAAGACATTTACTCAATCTTGAATCCTTAAACGCTTACGAAGGAGTAAACGATATTTACCTGTTAATAATAGGAAGAGACATAACAGGAATGCAGGCTTTTTTCTAAAGAATAAAAAGATATACAGTAGCCTAATATATACACTATTTCAATTGTATTAATTTGTCTACTTGCAAAATAAAAAGTGTTAAGTTGTTCCTCCGATAAATTATCTTCAAAATAGAGTAATTATATCTCTATAAAAAAATTGTAATAAAGTTTTTTTTTATGGCATAGTCATTGCGATTATCAGAACCTGAATTACATTGTGAAAAAATTTTTAATCATATTGTTGGCAAAAAGGAGATATATGGGAAGCAATATTTTTATACGACAAATGCAAAAAAACGACCTTGATGCAATGGTTCAAATAGATTCCGATATTTTGGGAATCGTAAGAAGAGATTACTACAAAAATAAAATTGAAAAGTGTCTGGAGAGGGAAAATAGGCTATGTTCCCTTGTGGCAACAGAAGATGAAAAAGTTGTGGGTTTTTTAATCGGAGAAATATGCCTCGGTGAATACGGATTCAGAGAAAGCTCCGCAATTGTTAATACAATAGGCATATACCCCAGGTATCAGGGTTTCGGTATTGCCGCAAAGCTTTACAAGGAGTTTCTCTGTAACGTTAGAAAACTCGGTATCAGAAAAATTTACACAATTGTGCACTGGGAAGATTTGGACCTTATAAAATTTTTCAACGGAGAAGGATTTACTCCGTCCAAAAGATTATGCCTCGAAATGGAAATATAATATAAAGATAGCTTGGAAAGGAGCTGTAAAATGAGAAAGTTAAGCGATATAGTTTTCGTAAGTGCAGTTAGAAGCCCAATGGGAAGATTCGGCGGGACACTGAGAGACATGCCTGTCTACGACCTTGGTTCTTATCCCGCAAAAGAAGCAATGAAAAGAGCCAATGTAACAGGTGAAGAAATTGACGAAGCAATTATAGGAAACTGTCGTCAGGCAGGCAACAGGGTTAATCCGGGAAGAACAGTTGCATTAAAAGCCGGATGCTCCCAAGATACTCCCGGAGTAACCATTAACAAAGCTTGTCCTGCAGGAATGAAATCGGTTACCATGGCAGTTAGTCAAATTACTCTCGAACAATGCGATATAGTGCTCACCGGCGGAATGGAATCAATGAGCACAATCCCTTTTATGTTAAGAAATGTGAGATGGAACGGTTTCAGAATGGGAGACAAAGTTCTTGAAGACGGTTGGGCTGACAGCCAAGACCCTATTGCTAAGGTTAGCATGGGAATGACTGCTGAAAATGTTGCGGATAAATGGGGAATTAAAAAAGACGAAATGGACGAATATGCTGTTCGTTCTCACAGACTTGCCTATGAAGCCCAGCAAAAAGGTTACTTTGACGAAGAAATTACTCCGGTAATTGTTCCGGCAACAAGAAAAACACCTGAAATTGTTTTTGATAAAGACGAATCCATTAAACCTGAAACAAATATGGAAGCACTTGCCAAATTGAGACCTGCTTTTAAAAAAGACGGAATGGTTACAGCAGGGAATGCCTGCGGTTTAACCGACGGAGCTGCAATGCTTGTTGCAATGACCCGTGAAAAAGCAGAAGAAAAAGGAGTTAAACCTCTGTTTTCAGTTGTTGATTTCGTATCATCCGCTGTTGACGGCAAATACATGGGTGAAGGACCCGGAGTTGCAATTCCCAAGGTTCTCAAAAGAGCCGGAATGACCGTTAAAGATATAGACCTTTTTGAAATCAACGAAGCATTTGCATCTCAAGTGCTTGCAAATGTTAAAATGCTTAATTTGGATATAGACAAACTCAATGTTAACGGAGGAGCCATTGCTCTCGGACATCCCACAGGATGCAGCGGCGCAAGAATTATAGTAACGCTCTATTATGCTCTTAAAAGACTTGACAAAGAAATAGGCTGTGCATCCATATGCGGAGGCGGCGGAGCCACCATGGCAGTTATAATAAAAAGAGAAAGTTAAGCTGAAATTCATTGTAAAAAATAATCACGGGAGGCAATAATGCTTGATTTAACAGGTAAAGTTGCAATAGTTACGGGAGGCACAAGAGGAATAGGCAAAGCAATTGTTAAAAAACTTTCCGAACAGGGTGCTTCAGTTGCATTGAACTACAGAAAAAGCGCAAAAGAAGCGGAAGAATTGGTGGAAGAGTTAAAAAGCAAAGGCAGAAAAGCCGTAGCAATACAGGCGGATGTTTCAAGTTTTAACGATGCACAGGAAATGGTGAAAAAAGTTGTTGAGGAATTCGGCAAAGTTGATATTCTTGTTACAAACGCTGGAATGAATTGGGACGGCGTTATTTGGAAAATGACGGAAGAGCAGTGGGACAGAGTTATAGAGGTTGACCTGAAAGGCACTTTTAACTATATTAGAGCTGTTGCGCCGATTATGAGAGAAAACAAATGGGGGAGATTAATTACAATAACCTCGATAAACGGTTTAAGGGGTAAATTCGGACAAACCAATTATTCCGCCGCAAAAGGAGGCGTAATAGGTTTAACCAAAGCTTGTGCAAAAGACCTTGGTAAATACGGAATCACTTCAAATTCGGTTGCTCCGGGGTTTATCCTAACGGAAATGGGCGAATCCATGCCTGATGAGTTCAAGCAAGCAGCCATTAACGAAAGCGCTGTAAAAAAAGCCGGCAAACCGGACGATATAGCGAATCTTGTAGTATTTCTCGCTTCAGAAGAAGGCGGACATATTACAGGAGAAGTTATCAAAGTTGACGGCGGACAATATATTTAAAATATATTTAAAATTCAGGAGGTATAAATGAGTTACAACTTTATTAAACTGGATATTGACAACAGAGCGGGCTATCTTACAATTAACAAACCGCCTTATAATGTTCTCGATATTCCCATGATGAAAGAGATTAACGATGCTCTTGACAAGTTGCAAAACGAAGACTTGAATATTCTCGTTATAAATTCCGCAGGTGAAAAAGCTTTCTCTGCAGGAGTTGACGTTGCAGACCATACTGAAGACAAAGTTGACGAAATGATAGAAGTATTCCACGGTATTTTCAAAAAATTAAACAAACTGCCTTACATTACATTGGCTGCGGTAAAAGGTGCCGCACTTGGTGGAGGTTGCGAACTGGCTCTATTTTGTGATTTGATTGTTTGTGCGGATAATTTGAAAATAGGACAGCCGGAGATAAAGCTCGCTGTTTTCCCACCTATAGCCCTTTTAATGCTGTCGAAAATGATTCCTGAAAAAAGAGCTTTCGAGGTTATCCTCGGAGGAGAAACATTTAATGCTCAACAGGCTTATGATATGGGACTGGTTAATAAAGTGGTTCCATTGGAAAATTTTGACGAAGAGCTTGCAAATTATGTTAAAATTTATACAAAAATGAGCGGAAGCGCTTTAAAAGTAACCAAAGAAGCTTTCGGAAAAGTGAGAAATCTATCTTTTGAACAAGGATTACCTGTAATTGAAGACTTGTATATGAACAAACTAATGAAACTCGGAGATGCTGAAGAAGGTTTGAAATCTTTCATGGAAAAGAGAAAACCTCAGTGGAAACATAATTAATATTTTTTGAAGATTAAATAAAATCAGAATGTTGTGCTGTAGTAAAATTGCACGACAAAACAGGAGGTTATTATGAGTTGCAGTAGTTGTAAAGTTCCGGATAAAATTAAAACATGGCAAATGGTTGAGCCGGGAAAATTGGAATTAAAAGAGATACCGGTTCCCGAATTAAAAGATAACGAAGTGCTCGTGGAAGTGGCAGGTTGCGGAGTATGCCATACTGACCTTGGATATTTTTACGACGGAGTGCCCACAGTATCCAAACCGCCTCTCACTCTCGGACATGAAATCAGCGGAGTTGTTGTTGCGGGAAAAGAAGATATGATTGGAAAAGAAGTGATTATTCCCGCTGTTATGCCTTGTAACGAGTGTGAAATTTGCAAATCTGGAAGAGGCAACAGATGTTTGTTTCAAAAAATGCCAGGTAACAGCATAGGAATTTACGGAGGTTTTTCCAGCCATATACCTGTGCCAGCAGATGATTTGTGCATAGTTGACAAAAGAAATTTTCCACTTGAAAAACTCGCTGTTGTTGCAGATGCCGTAACCACCCCTTATCAGGCGGCAGTTAGAGCTGACCTTCAACCAGGTGACAGAGTTGTTGTAATAGGAGCAACAGGCGGAGTAGGAACCTACATGGTTCAGGTTGCAAAAGCCCTTGGAGCTTCCGTTGTTGTGGGAATGGCAAGAAACGAAGAAAAACTGGAACGAATCAAAAATTACGGATGCGATTTCACAATTAATTTAAGGGACAAAACATCCAAAGAAGTAAAAAACGAATTAAAAGCATATTGCAAGGAAAATAAAATTCCTCATAATTACGGCTGGAAAATTTTCGAAGTTACTGGAGCCAAAGCGGGACAACAGCTCGGTTTGGATTTGCTCTCTTTTGTTGGCAAGCTTGTTCTCGTTGGATACGGAATGCACAAACTTGAATATATGTTTTCAAAAGTAATGGCTTTTGATGCGGACATTATAGGCACATGGGGATGCCTTCCCAAATATTACAACAATGTGCTTGAGCTTGTTAACGAAGGTAAAATAGCCATGGAGCCGTTTGTTGACGTAAGACCGATGAGCACCATTAAAGAAGCATTTGAAGAGGCACACAGCGGTAAAATTATGCAGAGAATCGTTTTAAAACCTGATTTCGATTAATTAAACTAAAATATTATTACAAAAAAAAAGGAGGTAAATTTTATGGGCTTAGAATGGATGCCAAGAG
>CAZLFW010000212.1:0-2842 GCA_964559045.1 uncultured bacterium | reverse complement strand
TAAAATATATTTTGAAGTTCAATAATAAAGGATTATTGAATTTATCTATGCTTGGAATGGCTATCTATTCCTAAATATTACAATATCAAAATTTTAAATTAAAATCAAATTAAAGAAATTTAATGGAAAAATGTTTCATGTGGAACTTTTTAACTTTTTTCAGGTAAAACAGGTATCTTTTGTATGAAGTTAATCGAATTGTTTTTAAATTCAAGAGTAACCGGATAAATTTCTATTTCTTTTGCTGCTTTATAGAATATATTATAAAAATCAGTGTCTTTTTCTTTGTTCGGAGAAAAAAATGTTGCAGTGTGATTAAAAATTAAAATAATTAATTTTGAACTTCCTTTACCCTTTTGTATCTCCAATAAAGATTTAATATGTTTCACGCCTCGTTTGGTAGGTGCATCGGGGAATAAAGCAATATTGTTTTTTACAAGAGTGCATCCTTTTGTTTCAATCCAGATTTGTTCGTTGTTGTTAAGGGTTAAAAGAAAATCTATTTTGCTGTTGTTGTATTTTGCTTCAGGTTTTATCTTTATTACGTTTGACATTGAAAAAAGAAGTTCTTTTTCCAATATTTTTTCAGCTATTTTTCTATGGTAGTTGGAGTGAATCAAAACGTAATTTTTGTCCACCAATCCTGCTATAACATCCCATTTTGTTTTTCTTGAAGGTTTTTCAACATATTTTAAAAGAATTTTGTTATTCTCAAAAAGAATCTCTCCAAGCCTTCCTGGATCGTGGATGTGAACCTCAACGTTTTTTTCTTTGTAAGGTGATACTATATCGGCTATTCCAAGATACTTGTTAATCCTTTTTTTGAAAACAGCTATTGCGTCTGTGTTAATTTCAATTAATTTCATAAAAAGTCTTCAATTTTTTAAGCAATTCTTCACCGGATATAGGTTTTTGCACAATTGCTTTAACATTTTCGTATTTTCTTAAATCAGTTATGCTTAAATCAATATATCCCGATAAAATAATAACAGGAAATTTAAGATTATGTTTGCTTAAATATTTTAAAATATCTTCACCTGTAAGGGAATCTTCCAAAATAAAGTCAAGAAGCATAATGTCGGGAATTTTTATTGATAACTGCTTGAATAGATCCTCGGATTTTTCAAAATCGTAAACTTCGTATCCGTAATATTCAAGATAATCACTTATACTGCTTCTGAATAAATTGTCGTCATCCATAAGATATATGATTTTTTTATTTCTAATAGCCATATCTTCCTCTTTTTCTTCAGCATCATCTTTCTCAGAAATGTTTAAAGCTGGTATTGTAATAACAAATTCAGTCCCTATATCTTTTTCGGAAAAAACAGTTATTGTTCCGTTTAATTCATTGATTTCTTTAAATACTATTGAAAGACCCAATCCTGTTCCTTTATTGCCTTTAGTTGTAAAAAAGGGTTCGTATATTTTATTTAGCAATTCAGTATCCATTCCTATGCCGTTATCTCTTATAATTAATCTGATAAAAAATTTATTGTTGATTTCAATTTTTTCAGAGATTATTTCTATTAATCCGTTTTTAGAATTTTTTTCCTGAATAGCATCTGCCGCATTAATAACAAGGTTAAGAATAGTTTGCACAAAGGATGACTTGTTTCCCATTATTCGTATGTTTTTAGCTCTATCTTGCAAAGTGATTTTTATACTTCTTTTTTTTATCATAGGAGAAACAATAAGAAGTAAATCTTTTAACAGTATAGAAACAGAAATAGGAGATTTTGAGATTTGTGTTTTTTTGGAAAGCATAGAAAATTTATTTAAAATATCTTGTGCGTTTTCTATTGTTGTATTTATTTGTAAAAGATATTTTTCAATTTTTTCAGGTTTAGTGTCTTTTACCATTTTTATCAGTTCACAGTTATAGTTAAGTGACATAAAAATATTGTTCATATCATGAATTAAAGAAGATGAAAGCTCTCCAAGAATTTCCATTTTTTGAGAATGTTTTAACTGGGCTTCCAGTTCCTTTTTTTCTGAAATATCTCTATAAAAAGAAATATAATTTTCAATCTCTCCTTTGTTGTTTAAAAGAGTAAATATTTTAACTCCGCAATGAATTATTTTATTGTTTCTGCCGAGAATTTCCAATTCACCTATCCATACCCCTTTTTTAAAAAGTTGCTTATTTATCTCTTTGAATTTTTGCAGATGTTTTGATGATACTGGAATAAAATCTTTTGCATAAGTATTTTCCGAGATATCTCCCATTAATGTTTTGAATTTTTTATTAGTATAAATAATTAGCCCTGTCCTGTCAGTGATAAAAATTGCATCGCTGTTTTCCTCTATTATTCTGTTATTAAGTTCAAGCTGTTTTTTTAAATATTGATGCTCTGTTATATCTATTATCCAACCTTCGATTCTTTCATTATCAACCAATGTTCCGGAAAGAATTATGTCAAGTAGCTCTCCCCATCTATTTTTTACTTTAATCTGAATGCTCTGAACCGTTCCCGATTCTTTTAATTTATCAATAAACTTTTCTCTGTCTTCAGGATATGCATAAATGTCACGAGGTATGTAAAGTTTTTTGAAAGAATCAAAATCTTTATAACCGAACAATTTGATAAAATAGTCATTGGCATATAAAAAATTTCCTTTCAAAGTGGAAACATAAAAGCCTATTAAAGCATTTTCAACTGCTTTTTTAAAATTAATGGTCAATTTATGATATCTCCCTTTTTGTTTTTTTTAATATTAAATTATTTTTAATAAAAAAATTTAAGAGTTCTCCGTCAAGCATTGCATTAATATTTCCAGTTTCATATTGAGTTCTGTGGTCTTTGACCATTTGATAAGGATGCATAATGTATGATCTTAT
>CAZLFW010000211.1:0-6921 GCA_964559045.1 uncultured bacterium | reverse complement strand
AGAACTATAAAATAATTTCATTAAGGCAGTATGTCAATGAAAAATACTCAATTAATGGCAAAATCTTAATTTTACGACACGACATTGATTATATCTGCAAAAGCACTGAATTAATGTTTCAAATTGAAAAAAAACATAATGTTCATTCTAGCTATTATTTCAGAAATTCCACTTTTCAGCCTTATCTTATGAAACAAATAGAACAATACGGAAGCGAGGCAAGTTTACATTTTGAAACAATTGCAGATTTTGCAAGGAGCAATAATATAAAAGATAGAGAAGAATTATTCAAAATTTCTAACTGGCAAGAGAGATGTTTAAATATCTTAAAATCTGATTTGGAAAGATTTAGAAACTTACTTCAAATACCATGTGTAACAATTGCAAGCCACGGGGCTGTTGAAAATAGAATGCTAAAAATAGCAAATAATTATTTGACAGAAAATATTTCAGTTTATAATTTTTTAAAAATTCAGCTTGAGGCATATAATAAAAATTTTATTAAAGAAATAACCTGCTATATTAGTGATTCTCCCATAGAAATTAATAGGGGCTATAGATATGGAGTCTCCCCTATCGAAGCAATTAAAAAAGGAGAAGAAAAAATTTTATTTTTAACCCATCCTAATCATTGGTTCTATAATTTAAAAGCACAATTAAAAAAATTAATAAAAACCTTGCTAATAAAACCAATAAATAAAAAAGAAAAATTTAAGAGATTATGAAAAAAATTCTTTTAATTGTTTTAAATAATTTTAAAAATGACAGCAGAGTTTTAAAGGAAGCTTTGTCTTTGAAAAAAGCGGGATATTCGGTAAAAGTTGCAGCTCTCTTTGAAAAACGCGTTAAAGAATTTGAAACGGTAAACGGCATTGAAGTGCACAGAATAAAACTTTTAACAAAAAATTGGGGTAAAAACGGTTTTGTTCAGGTAATAAAATATTTCGAATTGTTATGTAAAATAGTTAAATATTACGGAAATATGGATATTTTTCACTGCAATGATTTAAATTCTCTGCCTGTGGGTGTTTTTATAAAAAAATTTTTCAATAAAAATGCAAAGATTGTTTATGATGCGCATGAATATGAAACCGAAGTTAACGGATTAAGCAAAACTCAAAAAATGTTAAGACGATTTTTGGAAAAAATTTTAATAAAATACGCTGATGCGGTAATTACAGTAAGCAACGCAATTGCAAATGAATATGTGAGATTGTATAACATTGAAAAACCTGCAATTGTGTTAAATACCCCTTACTTTTTCACCATTGAAAAGAAGGATATTTTCAGAGAAAAATTCGGTATTGCCAAGGATAAGGTTATTTTTCTGTTTCAGGGAAAACTGAGCAGAGGCAGAGGAATTGAATTGCTGCTTGAGGTTTTCAGGTTAATTGGTGATGAAAAAAGTGTTGTTGTTTTCATGGGCTACGGAGAGTTGGAAGAGATTGTCAAAAATTATGCAGAAAAATATAAAAATATTTTTTATCATCCCGCTGTTTCTCCGGATGTATTGCTGGAATATACCGCAAGTGCGGATTTCGGATTATCCACAATAGAGGATTCGTGTTTAAGTTACAGATATTGTCTGCCTAACAAAATGTTTGAATATTTAATGACTGATACTCCGGTTATTGTTTCGGATTTACCCGAAATGAAGAAATTGGTTGAAAAGTTCAATGTGGGAATTGTGGTAAGGGAATACAGTGTCAATGGATTAAAAAATGCCTTATCTGAAGCTTTAAATTGTGACAGAAAAGAATTTTTGCGGAATATTCAAAAGGTTAAAGAGAGCTACAACTGGGAAAAACAGGAAGTTATCCTTAAAAAGGTTTATAATGGGTTATAATAAAGGAAAAAGGGTTGTTCATTTAACATCTGCACACCCGAGATACGATACGAGAATTTTTCATAAAATGTGCAGAAGTTTGCAAAAAAAGTTTAATGTTTCTCTGGTTGTTGCCGACGGAAAGGGAGATGAAAAAAAATTCGGAATTGAAATTTATGATGTTGGAATCGCAAAAGACAGAATCCACAGAATTTTTAACATTACGAAAAAAATATTTAACAAAGCCTTGCAATTGGACGCCTCTGTTTATCATTTGCATGATCCCGAGCTTATTCCTGTTGGAATCAAGCTGAAGAAAAAAGGGAAAACAGTGATTTTTGATTCTCATGAAGATATTCCCAAGCAGGTTCTTGCAAAGCACTATTTGAACCGCTTTACAAAGGTGTTAATTTCCAAAGGATACAAATTTTATGAAAAACATAATCTTAAAAAGTTTGATTTTATTATTTCAGCCACTCCGTTTATCAGAGACAAATTTTTAAAATACGGCTTGAAAACGATTGATATTAATAACTATCCTCTTCTTAAAGAATTTGAAAACGTGTCTCCCCTTTTTAATGAAGATTGCATTTGTTACTTAGGATTGCTTTATAATACAAGAGGGATAAAAGAGATAATTAAAGCAGTTGAAAACATTGATAATATTACTTTGATAATTGCGGGAAAATTTTTTTCCGAAAAATTCAAAGATGAAATTACAAGTCTCAGAGGGTGGCAAAAAACCGATTTCAGAGGGTTTGTTGGTAGAGAAGAGATAAAAAAAATCATATCTTCCTCATTTGCAGGGCTTGTCACTCTTCATCCCACTCCAAGCTATACGGAGTCTCTTCCTGTGAAAATGTTCGAGTATATGGGAGGAGGAATTCCTGTTATTGCTTCTGATTTTCCGTATTGGAGAGATATTGTCGTTTCCTGTGAGTGCGGAATATGCGTAAATCCTCTTGACCATAAAGAAATTGCCAAAGCAGTTGAGTTTTTAAAAAAAAACAGAGAAGTTGCCAAAAATATGGGTGTAAACGGGAAAAAAGCGGTTTTTGAAAAATACAACTGGGAACGGGAAGAAGAGAAACTTTTTACAATATATGAAAATTTAACAAGCTTTACTCCAATTCCGTTCTAATATTCATACTGTTTGATATATACGGAAGATTGCTGATTATAAGAAGAGCCCTATTTTCAAAATCTCCCGAAATATATGCAAAATTTTCGTCAATGCGTATGATTTTAACTTTTTTGACAATTAATTTGTTATTCTTTGCAATCCAAATTTCATTGGAGTTATGCAGCGCTGTTAAAGGTATTTTAGCAATATTTTCAAAGAACTTGCTTTTGAATTTTACGTTTACAAAACTCCCTATAAACAGAGGAATTTCTTGAGAAATTTTTTGATAAGGATTTTTCACAATTGTATAAAGCTTAATCATTCTCGTATCAGGCTCTATATATTTGGAGCTTCTGTCCAATTTACCGATAAATTTAAAAGTTTTTTCACCAAGTTTCAGGGTTATTTCAACATTTTTATTATTTTCAAAATCAATAAACGGATAGTCGAAATCAGGCACAGGTGTAACAACCTGAACATTTTCTATTGAAGCGATTTTTCCCAATACTGTTCCTTTGGCTGCAAAAGTGCCTAAATCCAGTCTTTTTTCTCTTATTATTCCTTTGAACGGCGCTTTAATCTCTGTCCTTGAAAGGTTGATGCGAGCAAGCTCCAACATTTTTTCCGCTGCTTTTACATTAGCTTCGGCACTTTTCAACTGAGGTTTAAACATTCTGAGAGCAGAAGGTTTTTTAAGCTTAAATCTTTTTTTCTCTCTGTTCCATTCGTTAATTGCTCTTTCTGCTTCATTTTTCACTTTTTCAAGATTCAGCAACGCTTTGGCGTAATTAGCCTCTGCATTTTTCAATGCCGTAAGATAATCTTTTTGTTCAAGTTTAATTAAAAGCTCATTTTTCTTAACTATTTTGCCCGTTAAAAAACTATGTGACACATAGACTATTTTACCTGCTACCTGAGGCTGTATCAGCGATTCGTGAAGAGGAACAACTGTTCCCGTAGCTGTTATAGCCATTCTCATATTCTTCTTTTGCAAAGGTAGCACTTTAACAATGGGAGGTAAAATCTTAACAGGCTTTTTCACTTGTTTCACCTTATGACCGTTTAGATATTTAAAAGCAAAAATCCCTGCCAAGAGAATCATCAATGCCGAAATTATTTTAATATACTTCATAATCACCTCTTTTAAAATCCGAGCGTAAATAATAAAAAAAAAGCTCAAAACATTTCAGACTATGAAACTTTATTTTATTGTTTCCTCTTTGTCAAAGTTTTTTTCAACTTTTAACCTATTTATTTGAAAAATCAATTGATTAAAAATAGTTTTTCCTTGAAATAAACTTATTTTCCTGATAAAATTTTTAAATGGATGATTATAATTTTTGGACAAACGAATTAAAATATTTATTGAATGTTTTATCAACATTTAAAGAGATAAAAAATTTTACTTTTGTCGGGGGCTCTGCCCTTGCTTATTATTTGAGACATAGAGTATCCCATGATATTGACCTGTTTTCAAATAGAGAGATTTTGCCTCAAAAAAGCATAGAAAATTTTATTGATAAATTAAAGAAAAAACATAGTATTGTTACAATTAATAAAACATCGGAACAAATTGATTTTATAATTGACAATGTAAATGTAACGTTTTGTGCCTCCGGAATAAATGCCGTAAAAGATTTGAGAAAACAGTTAATGCAAAATTTATACATTGGAAAGCTTGATTTGTTAATTGCAATGAAAGGATATGCAATAGGCAGAAGAGCTGAAATAAAAGATTATTTTGATATTTTTGCATTATTGAAAAAAGATGTTTGCAATATTAATTATATAAGGGAAAAGACGGAAGAGGTTTTCGGAGAAAAATTTTTCAAAAAATTATTTTTAAAACAGTTATTATTAATCTCAGAAGTTAAGGAAGAACTTGATGAAATTGATATTATTGATGAAAATTTGAAATTAGAAAAAAACGTAATAAAAGAATTTTTTATAAAAACAATCAAACAGCAGAATAACAATGGATAAAATACCTGTAATTCAATTTCCGAGATACATTTTCTGGGACAGAAAAAGAAACAGTGCTGTTAATCCTGAGTTGGCAATGAAGAGAGTGATATGGTATGGTGACATAGACGATATAAAAAAATTACATGCAATGATTGGTCATAAAAGATTCAAAGATATATTTAACGGAATTATCAAGCCTGAATTTATAAAAAAAGACAAATACCTTATTGAATTAATGGAGATTTTATTTAAACTGAATTAAAATTGTAACCAATTATCAAGGTTCAAACTTTGGATTAATATCCCATTTCTTTCAAACACTTTATATATGCTCCTATAATGTTGTTTTCATTGTCAATAATTTGTAATTGTAGCAATGCTTTTTCTCTTTGAAGCGAGTATATTGAAAAAATTTCCCCTATGCCTTTTTCGTAATTTTCAACGGCAATTTTGAGCATATTGTCAATTGATGTCAGTTTAAGTTTTAATGCTTTGTTTTTTTCTTTAAGCGAAGTGAAATTGACAATGGATGTTTCCACATTTTTCAAAACTTCAAGAACTTTTTTATAATATTCCAATTTTAGCTGATTGAGAGCTTCTTTTGCAACTTTTACTCTGTTCGATTTTGCGCCGAAATCAAAGACAGTTGCAAATATTTCCCCTATCCATGAATACAAATTTGACGAATTTCTTATAAGAGCGCTTAAATCTTCGTTTTCAAAACCGTATTGCCCTGTAAGTTTAAAAGCGGGAAAAATATCGGCTATTGAAGAGCCGATAAAATTTGCCTGTGCAAATATTTTTTCAATGCAGATTCTAACATCGGGCCGTCTCAAGAGAACCTGAGACGGCAAATCGGACGGAAGTTTCAGTTTATCCGTGTTAATCCAATTTTTATCAATAGTTATATGTTTTTCAGGAGAGGCTCCTATAAAAACGTTTATAATGTATTTGTTTGCTTCAATTGCTGCCTTTATGGGGGAGAGCAG
The DNA here is from genome assembly GCA_964559045.1 of uncultured bacterium. Classification (GTDB taxonomy): domain Bacteria; phylum DYJV01; class DYJV01; order DYJV01; family DYJV01; genus CAZLFW01. The sequence continues at coordinate 1,019 of CAZLFW010000211.1, read as the reverse complement.
TGATTCCTGCTGTTTCAGTTGAGTATCAACTGCATATACGGATAAAATATCGGATAATCCCTTAACATATCTATCTTCTTTCAGATTTTTCTCCGATTTCAACAACATAACGATTTTGTTTGTTAAAAAAAGCTCATTTTCAAGAGCTTTAACATTGAAAAATGAAACTGCAACATTGCTTGCAACTGTTTTTCTGACAATATCAAGGAAATAATTTGAAATTTTTACATTATGCTCCGACTTTGAAACCATATTGGAGTATTTACCCCAAACATCAGCTTCATAACTTGCGCTTACTTTGACATTGTAGAGCCTTGTTTCAATTTCCGAAGGGATAAAAGGAGGCATGTTGTGAAGATGCTGTTTTGATTTTGTTCTGCTGCCGTAAATCCCCGCAATAGGATAAAGTGTAGCTTCGCTGATTTTCACCTCTTTTTCAGCTTGTTTCAGTTTCGACAGTGCGATTTTAATGTCAAAATTTTCTTTTAACGATTGATTTATAAGTGCATTCAGTGTTTTATCATTGAAATATTCCCACCAATGTTTTGTAAAGGTAGTGTTGTCATAATTTAAATTTTTAAAATTTTTGACATTAACCGTGTTAATTTTAACTTTGGGAGCAAACGAACAGGAATTAAAAAATATTGTTATAAAAAATAACAAAAAAAACTTTTTCAAAAATTTCCTCCTGATATATCTTGATTAAATCCGAATATCGAAACTCGAAATCCGAAACATATTAGTTCAAGGTTCAAAGTTATTAGTTCAAAGTTGTGATATATCGTAATATATAGTAATTCATTGTAATTAGTTATATTTAAAACAACCAAATCCTAATATCTCCTTATATCTTCAAGTATAAAATATATTACGGGAATTAGCACAAGCGTTATCACTGTTGCAAACATTACTCCGAATCCGAGACTTATTGCCATTGGTATTAGAAACTGCGCTTGTAAGCTTTTTTCAAAAATCATGGGTAGCAGCCCTGCAAACGTTGTAATTGATGTTAATATAAT
>CAZLFW010000210.1:0-2830 GCA_964559045.1 uncultured bacterium | reverse complement strand
CCATGAAGTCTATTTTCTAATAGGCGATTTTACCGGTATGATAGGCGATCCTACCGGCAAATCAGAAACCAGAAAAGCTCTTACAGAGAAAGAAGTTAAAAAAAATGCGGAAACATACAAAGAGCAAATTTTTAAAATTTTAGACGAATCAAAAACAAAGATTGTATTTAACAGTGAATGGTTGGGAAAATTCTCAGCTGAAGAAATAATTAAACTATGCTCAAAATATACTGTTGCAAGAATGCTTGAACGTGATGATTTCAGCAATAGGTTTAAAAATAATATTTCAATAAGTATACATGAGTTTCTTTATCCTTTATTTCAAGGCTATGACTCTGTTGCAATAAACAGCGACATTGAATTGGGTGGAACGGATCAGAAATTTAACCTTCTTGTTGGAAGAGATTTGCAAAAAGATTACGGACAAGAACCGCAGGTAATTTTAACAATGCCTATATTGGAAGGCTTGGACGGAAAAAATAAAATGAGCAAATCATTAAATAACTATATCGGCATTCAAGAGAATCCAAACGATATATATGGTAAACTTATGTCAATATCTGATCAATTAATGGTCAGATATTACGAACTTCTAAGCGATATATCGTATAATGATTTCGAGAAGCTCAAGCAAGGCATTGCAACCGGAACCGTTCATCCAATGGATGCAAAAAAGCGACTGGCATTTGAAATTGTAAACAGATTTCATGGATACACAAAAGCCAAAGAAGCAGAAGAATTTTTTACAAAACTTTTCAGCAAAAAAGAGATTCCGGATGATTTAATTACCGTTGAAATAAATATTTCAACAGATACAATCTGGATTTGTAAATTATTAAAAGATATAGGTATGGCTTCTTCAAACGGAGAGGTGAAAAGGCTTATAAAACAAGGCGCATTAAAAATAGACAATGAAAAAGTTTCCGATGAAAACCTTGAAATTTCAAAGGGTTTTAATGGAATTATTAAATTAGGGAAAAAGAAAATAAAAAAAATCATAATAAATTAAGAAACGAAAGGTTGTTAATGAAAATTCTTTTTATAGGCACTTCTGAATTTGCGGTTCAACCACTTAGCATTTTATTGAAAAACAGTTTTCATGTTGATACTGTTATTACCCAGCCTGATAAAAAAGGGGGCAGAGGGAAAAAATTTGTGACATCTCCGGTTAAACAACTTGCAGAAAAATATAACATAAAAATTTTGCAGCCTGAGAATATAAATAGTATTGAAACCATTAATTATATAAGAATGAAAAATTACGATATAGGCATTCTTGTTTCATACGGACAGATAATAAAAAAAGAGGTTTTCCAACTGCCTAAATATAACATTATAAACCTTCATCCATCGCTTCTGCCCAAATACAGAGGCCCCTCACCTATTCAAAGCGCATTGTTAAACGGAGAAAAAACAACAGGTAATACAATAATGAAAATTTCAGACAAAATGGATGCAGGAGATATAATAGCGCAAGAAATATATTACATTAAGGCATCTGACGATTATTCTGCTTTACACGATAGATTATCGGAAAAAGGCGGAAATCTTTTAATAAATGTTTTAGAAAATTTTAAAAAAAATAACATTGTTTATTTAAAACAAAACGAAGAAGAAGCAACCTACTGCCGACTTATTACAAAAAAATATGCCTCAATAAATTGGGAACAAAGCTCAAACGAAATATTAAACAAAATAAAAGCATTATGCAAATGGCCTGTTGCATATACATATTTAAATTCAAACATTCTTAAAATATATAAAGCGGATATTTACAAAAATGGATATAATACTGAGATTTATCAATCAGGAACCATAATAAAATTCTCAAAAAAATCTTTCGGTGTTGTATGCGGAGACAAAAAAATACTGCAAATTTTACAACTTCAACTGCAAGGCAAAAAAATACTTGATGCCTCATCTTTTCTAAACGGCATAAGATTAAATACGGGAGATACATTAGGGCATTGATAAACAATGAAAAACCTAAAAAACGATTAATTTTCTTTCTTCTGGCAACTTTAATAATATTTGTATATGCTGTTTTCGGCATACTTTATCTTGTCCCTTCCATTGGATTTAAAAATCTGCCTGTTTTTGTAGAATATATTTTTTTTACAATACTCTTCGGTATACCGATTTTATTAACTTTTTTGGTTTTTATTCTTGTTTTGTCAATTATACGGGGGAAAGATTTTTTCTTTTTTAGAAAAGTAAGACTTATTGCAATTAAACTTCTCTATCCTCTGGTGCTTTTTATAGGGAACCTTTTAAAAATAGACACAGATAAAATCAGAAATTCTTTTATTGAAATAAACAACTCTTTATTAACAAGTTATGAACATAAATTCAATAGTAACGATATATTGATTCTTCTGCCGCATTGTATCCAAAATGTTGATTGCCAATTTAAAATTACCAATAATATTACAAACTGTAAAATGTGCGGAAAATGCAAAGTAAAAGAGATATTGGAACTAACATCAAAATATAATATTAAAGCAGGAATAGCCACAGGCGGAACAATGGCAAGAAAAATTTTAAAAGAGACACGTCCTTTATTTATTATAGCAGTCGCGTGTGAAAGAGATTTGGCAAGCGGGATTCACGATGCATATCCTTTGCCTGTATACGGGATTACAAATAGAAGGCCTTTTGGGCCATGTTTCAACACTGATTTGGATTTGAATAAACTAAAAGCTGCAATTGATTTTTTTTCTATAAAAAATGATTGAAGATTCCCAAGATTTTTAAAATATAGCGTTCCAAATTGTCAAGACAATTTTTTTAAAATTTTATGCTATTCTCTGTCAATGATTGAATCTTTCAG
>CAZLFW010000209.1:0-6666 GCA_964559045.1 uncultured bacterium | reverse complement strand
AGTATTGGGAATTAACGGTGTATTAAAAAATTAATCAAATTTTTAACTTTTAACTTTATATTTTGAAAGCTTTGCACGGTAAAAAATAGCAAAATTTCATAAAATAAATATATATGTAAAAACAGACAGTTATAATGGATTCTTCCCCTTCGCTCTGCTCAGGGTCAGAATGACTTTTTGAGGTCATTCTGAGGGAGTGAAATGACCGAAGAATCCATAAGTGCTTAATATTAAATAAAAAAATGCCACATTAATAGAAATACCATGCAAAGGTCTTTAATAGTTAATGGAGTAAAAAGTAAAATTTACTGTTTAAAATATTTTTGAATTTGGTTATTGAGCCATATCCTTGCATAAAGAATTAATTGAAATAAAAAAAATATTATGATAACAAATTAAAATGGGAAAAGTGATATGCATTGCAAACCAAAAAGGCGGTGTAGGCAAAACAACCACTGCAATTAATCTTTCGGCTTCTCTTGCATATTTAAATCAAAAAACTCTTGTTGTCGATTTTGATCCTCAGGGGAATGCCTCATCAGGTTTGGGAATAGACAGATATTCGGAAAATATTGTTACAATATACGAAGTTTTGTATAATGCTGAAAACAGCGCTTCATCCATACATAAAACAGGTCTGAAAAATCTTTTTGTTATTCCTTCCAATGACAATCTTGTGGGAGCGGAAGTAGAGCTGTTTAATGAAAAGAAAAAAGAATATTATCTGAAAAATGTTATTGATATTTTGAAAAAGAGATTTGACTATATTATAGTTGATTGCAGTCCATCTCTCGGTGTTTTGACGATTAACGGTTTAGTGTGTGCGGATTCTTTGCTTATCCCTCTTCAATGCGAATATTACGCTCTTGAAGGTTTAAGCAATTTGTTGAAAACATATAAAATAGTTAAGAAACGATTAAACAGGAATTTGGCAATAGAAGGAATCTTGCTTACAATGTTTGATAAAAGAACCAATTTGTCAAAGCAGGTTTACAAGGAGGTTAAAAAGGTATTTCCAAATAAAATGTTTGAAACAGTTATTCCGAGGAACGTTAAATTAAGTGAATCGCCAAGTTTTGGGAAACCTGCATTAATGTATGATTTTTCCAGTGCAGGAGCAAAATCGTATATTCAACTTGCAAAAGAAATTATATCAATTAATAACGAGGTTTAAATGACAATGGAAAAGAGAGTGTTGGGTAAAGGTTTGGATGCGTTAATAGGTAGTTTTTCAGATGTGCAGGAACAAGATATTCTTATTATAGACATTGAAGATATTGAACCTATGGCAACTCAGCCACGAAAGAGATTTGATTCTGAGGGGATAAAAAGGCTTGCTGATTCAATAAGTAAATATGGTATTTTACAGCCGCTGATAGTTAAGCAGGAAAATGAAAAATATAAAATTATAGCAGGTGAGAGGAGATGGCGTGCTGCCAAACTTTCGGAATTGAAAGAAGTTCCAGTTATTGTAAAAGATAATGTGGATGATATTACTGTTTTTGAGATTTCTCTAATTGAAAATTTACAAAGAGAAGATTTGAATCCAATTGAGGAAGCAGAGAGCTATAAAAAGCTTATTGAGGCGTTTAATTATACCCATGAAAAACTTGCTGAGCTTATAGGGAAAAACAGAACTTACGTTACTAACAGTTTAAGACTTTTAAAGCTTAGCAGATTTGTAAGGGAAAAATTAATAGAAGGTGTTTTAACAACAGGGCATGGAAAAGTTCTTGCGTCCTTGCCTGAAGAAGAGCAGGTATATTACCCTAAAGTTGTAATATCTAAAGAACTAAGCGTAAGAGAGTTGGAGAGTGTATTATCCCAAAAAAACGGCAAAAAAAAGAGGGATAAAACTACAATTGATTTTAAAAACGAATCATCCTTAATTTCCGAAAAATTTAAAACAAAAGTTGAAATTAAAATGAACTCCAAGGAGAAAGGCAAAATAATCCTTCATTTTAAAAATAAAGAAGAGCTTGACAATTTGATTAAGGAGCTTACATGTTAAAAGGTAAAGAAATCCTTCTTGGTATTTCAGGAGGCATTGCTGCTTATAAAACAGTGCTTTTACTGAGAAAATTAACCAAAGAAGGCGCTAACGTTAATGTAATTATGACTGAACATGCAAAGGAGTTTGTTGGTCCTCTCACTTTCCAAACATTGTCAGGGAATCCTGTTACAAGTGACCTTTTCACTCTTTTCAAATCTTCTGAAATAGGTCATGTGGCTCTTGCTGATAAAGCGGATTTACTGGTAATTGCGCCGGCAACTGCAAATATAATAGGAAAAATAGCTCACGGAATAGGAGACGATTTCCTCTCGACAATGGTTATGGCTACAAGAGTTCCTGTGCTTTTTGCTCCGTCAATGAATGTAAATATGTATCATAGCCCCGTTGTTCAGGACAATATAAGAAAATTAAAAGATTTCGGTTATTATTTTATTGACCCTGTTGAGGGAGAGCTTGCATGTAAAGTTGAAGGAAAAGGTAAACTTGCTGATGTTGATGATATTCTCGAAGAAATTCACATTATTTTGTCAAGTAACGATTTCAAGGGTAAAAAAATCCTAATTACAGCAGGTCCCACTATTGAAGATATTGACCCTGTTCGGTATATATCCAATAACTCAAGCGGTAAAATGGGATATGCACTTGCAAAAATGGCAATTAGACGAGGTGCAGAAGTTTTGCTTATTTCAGGTCCAACGGCACTTGAACCGCCATACAAATCAAGATTTATCAAAATAAGAAGTGCAAGAGAAATGTTTGATGCTGTTATGGATAATTTTTCAGATTATGACATTATTATAAAAAGTGCTGCTGTTGCAGATTTTAAACCTGAGCAGGTTTCAACGCACAAAATTAAAAAAGTCAATGGAGAGTTCCAGATTAATTTGTCGAAAAACTCAGACATATTATTTGAACTTGGAAAGTATAAAGGAGAAAGGTTGCTTGTGGGATTTGCCGCTGAATCAGAAAATTTTCTCGATAATGCTTATAAGAAATTAAAGGAAAAGAATGTGGATTTAATGGTTGTTAATGACATTTCCAATAAAAAAATAGGTTTTAAATCAGATTTTAACGAATGTAATCTCATATTCAAAGACGGAAGTATCAGGCATATACCGTTTATGGATAAAGATACTGTTTCAGATGATATTTTGGACGCTATAAAGTCCATTATTTGAAGAAAGGCGTAAAATGAAAAAATTAATACCTCTGTTGTTGCTGTCGTTTTTTTTGGTAATATCTTGCAGCAAGAAAAATATTATGCAGGTTGTAGAGCCTGATCCTTTGTATCAGGAAGCAATGCACCTTTTTAAGAACGGTAAATTTGAAAAAGCTTCTAAAAAATTTTTGGAATTTAAAAACAGATTCCCTTTTGACAAACGTATCACAGAAGTTCAGATGAAATATTGCGACAGCTTGTATAAAGCTGAAATGTATATAGAAGCTGAAAACGCATATCTTGAGTTTATAAAACTTCACCCGAAAAACCAGCTTGTGCCTTATGCTTATTACCAACTGGGAATGGTTCAGTTCAATCAAATTTCAACCATAGACAGAGATAAATCAAAACTCTATTATGCTTATAAATATTTTTCAATTTTAACCGAAAGATTTCCGTCGACTAAATATGCGGTAATTGCCAATCACAGAGTGCACGAGTGTAAAAGGAAAATGGCTAAGAATAATTTTTACATAGGCTATTTCTATTTTAAAAAGGAGAGATACAGAGCTGCAATAGGCAGATTTGAAAAAATTTTAAAAGTTTTTCCAGGATATATAGATGATAAAGTGTTATTTTATTTAAGTAAATGTTACATAGACATAAACCAAAAAAATGTAGGCAAAAGGCTACTGAAAAGACTGGTTTCAAGATACCCTCAGAGCAGATACAAACACAGAGCAGAAGTTGAACTGAAAACAATGAAAAAGGATAAATTCAATCTGTTCAGAAGATTCAAAGAATACTATTTTTCAAGAGAAGATGACGTAAATGACAGATATTTTACCCCTGGGTATAAAAAATTTGCATATCCGCCTTCTACTGATTTGGTTTCAAACCTTGCATTACTTGAATCCCAAGGAAGAACCTTTACTTCATTGGAAACTTCCAAGGAAATTAAGCAAGAGTATCAAGAATCTGAAAGCGAGTCAAGGGAGAGCGGCAGCAGAGACAGGATACCTTTAAACATCACTGCAAATAATTTCAGTTATTTTGACAACAATAGCAAGGTTATGTTTACCGGTGACGTTGTTGTTTCAAGGGGAGACCTAACCTTAACATGCAATAAACTAATAGCTTTTCTAAATAAAAAAAACAAAAGCATTTTAAAAGTTGAAGCAACTGGGAATATTGATATTTTATATCTTTCTAAAGAGGGTAAATGCGATAAAGTTACTTATTACGTTCCTCAGAATAAAATGGTGCTCACGGGAGAGCCTTATTTTCAAGATGGAAGGACAATTATTACAGGTAAAAAGATAATTTATTTTACTAAAAGTCAGAGAATATTTGTTGTAAGTGACGGTAAAAAACGAAGCAAAATAACCATTAAAGGTGAATAAAAGGCAGAGATATGAGAAAAAATATTTCAGTTGATGAAGCTGTTGACGAAATTTTAAAATCAGCAAGACTTTTGTCTTGTGAAAAGGTTTTTCTTTACCATGCTGTTAACAGAGTTATTGCGGAGGATGTAGTTTCCTCTGTAAATATTCCACCTTTAAATAATTCCGCAATGGATGGCTATGCTTTGAAGTATGAGGATACTTTAACCGCCTCAAAGGCTAATCCTGTAAAAATTAAAATAGTGGGTGAAGCTCCTGCAGGTAAAATATTTGACAGGGAAATCAAAAGAGGAGAAGCTGTTAAAATAATGACAGGAGGCGTAATTCCATTGGGTGCTGATGCAGTTTTAAGAAGGGAAGATGTTGAAGAGCACAAACGTTTTATAAAAATTTTTTCTCCTGTTAAAAAAGGTCAGGATATAAGGGAGAAGGGCGAAGATATAAAGGAGAATGATATTATTGTGAAACGTGGTATTCCTGTGTCTTCGGCATGTGTGGGAGTGCTTGCTTCAATAGGAAGAAGTTTTGTAAATGTTTACAGAAAACCTGTTGTAACAGTTATGGTTACAGGAGATGAAATTGCGGATATTGATGAGCCTTTTTCAAAAGGAAAAATAAAAAACTCCAATGGGTTTACCTTAACAAGCCTTTTGAAAGCAGCAGGGTGTTATGTTAGGCAAACTGCAATTGTGAGAGACAACGAGACAGCTTTAATATCTGCTATTGAGGCTAATAAAAACTCTGATGTGATTTTATCAACAGGTGGAGTTTCAATGGGTGATTACGATTTTGTAAAAGATGTTGTTTCAAATCAAGGTTTTGAGCCTGTATTCTGGAAAGTAAGAGTAAAACCTGGAAGACCTCTGTTTTTTGCAAGAGGAGACTCTTGCTTATATTTCGGAATCCCTGGAAATCCAGTATCCGTTATGACAACTTTTTATAATTTTGTTCTTCCGGCAATTAGGAAAATGCAAGGTTTTGATAATGTTTTTTTCAGGGAAACTTATGCTGTTTTAAAAGAGAGCATAAAAAGAAAGGAAAGCAGAAGCGAATTTATCAGAGGGATACTGGAGGAAGTAAACGGTGAGCTTTATGTGTCATCTACGGGACCCCAAGGTTCGGGAATACTTACTTCAATGCTTGCTGCAAATTGTTTTATTGTTTTTGACGAAGGGAAGTCTCTTTCTGAAAAAGGAGAAAAAGTAAAGGTTAGAGTTTTTGAGCCTAACTTCTATTTTGTATAATGAAAAATCTTTTTAAAATATCTGTTTATATTGTATTGCTTGCAATATTCATACTTTCAGTTATAAAAATCTCAGATAATAACTTACCTGAAAACAGTGATAAGATTGTGCATTTTGTAATGTATTTCTTTTGTGCAGGTGCTTTTTATCTGTTAAAAGCAAAACACTATCTTTTTTGTGCTATTGGATATGGACTACTTATTGAAATAATTCAATACTTTTTGCCGTGGAGAAGTTTTTCTTTTGGTGATATAATTGCAAATTCATTAGGAGCTTTATTTTTTTTCGCAGTTGCTCGTCTTTATTTTGAAAAGCAAAAAATAAGAAATAATAATTCAACTTTAACATAAAACTCGCCATTAAATTAAATCTTTCCAAATTTTCGTAAAAATTCATAACATTAATAATTTTGTAATTATGATTACAGACTTATTTAAATATCCGAATTATAAATAATATATGCCATGCAAAAGGAGGCGATTATGAAAAAAATAGAAATTGTAAAATCACCGTTAAAAAGACTTGCAATGCTTTTTGGCAAAAAAGAAAAAAACTCCAATGACCTGCAACAAATTCTTATGTTGAGCCTGTTTAAAGATAGCTTGAATTTTCCTGAAAAATTTTACTTTTCAAAAAACAGAAAGACCAATGGGATTTGATTTCCCGTTTCTTCATTAAAAATATACTATACCCCAAGTTGTCAAGACAATTTTTAAAAGCTTAAAATATAGGCTGATATTCCTTTTTATCTTAAAAAATAACTTGACATAGCAATTAAAAAATATTAATAGCCCTCATCAATTCGGGGCATAGCGCAGCTTGGCTTAGCGCACCTGCCTTGGGAGC
>CAZLFW010000208.1:0-4752 GCA_964559045.1 uncultured bacterium | reverse complement strand
TTCTTATAAGCTTTTTAATTTGAAATAACATCTATAATATTTCAAAAACTTTGAACTTTGAACCGATAACTGTAAACTATTTAAGGGCGTTAGCCCGAAAAGTCTATATGTTTATTTAGGATTTGTTGCTAATTTCGTATTTCGATATTCGAATTTATTTGGGATTTAATATCCCTTAAAATTTTCCGGAATTTCTGATGATTTTATATGCAAATCTTTGAATTCTTTTTCCAAAATATAATTAATTTCCGCAATATTTTAAAATAGTTTAATTTGCATAGTTTTTTTTAAAATACATTTATCTTGAATAAAATTAGTTAGTATGGTAACTATTACCAATTTTGAAAAACGGGGTAAAAAATGGAATTTGAAGAAATATTTGACGAAAGTAAAGTTATTGAAGATATAGAGGAACTTCTTACATCTTTTAAAAAAGACCTTTTCTACGTTCTTCCCGCATTGCAGGCAATACAGATGAAATTCGGGTATATTCCCAAACGCTCTCTTGCAATTATAGGAGATTATTTCGGTGTATCACACAACAGAATTTACGGCATAGCCACATTTTACAATCAGTTCAAATTTAATCCTCCGGGTAAATATCAGATTAAAGTTTGTCTCGGGACAGCATGTCACGTAAAAGGGGGAGAAATTATTCTTGAAAATTTCGAACGTAAACTTGGTATAAAAGAGGGAGAAACTACCAAAGACAGGAAATACAGCCTTGAAAGGGTTGCATGTGTGGGATGCTGCTCACTTGCTCCTGTTGTTGTGGTTAACGAGGATGTTGAAGGGTATATGATGCCGAGCAAAGTTGAAGGTCTCATAGAAAAACATAAGATAGAAGAAGATATGGAAAAAAGGGCTGAAGAGGAGTCCAAATGAATTTATTTGAAAAATACGACAAAATCAAACAAAATGCATTAATAGACTGGGACAGCATAAAAAACTCCGATGAAGTTATAATATACGTGGGGAACGTTACGTGCGGAAGAGCGGCAGGCTCTGTTAATACTATAAATGCTTTTGAAGAAATGTTCAAAGAATTCAACATTCGAGGGAAAGTTATCCCTGTAGGATGCAACGGGCATTGCTATGCTGAGCCTATTGTAATTATTCAAAATCCGGGATTTCCGCCTCTAATGTATAAAAACATTCACGAAGGTGAAGCAAGAGTGCTTGTAAAGGCTTTCCTTCTTGAAGGAGACCCTTGTTTCGACTACATAATAGGCTCTGTTGTTCCTGATGATAATTTTCCCACTATTAACGATTATCCGAGATTCCTTTTTGAAAACAAACTGGTAATGGAGCTTTGCGGATACATTAATCCTTACAATATCAACCACTATATAGCAAATGACGGATACAGCTCATTGGTAAAAGCCCTTTCAATGCCAAGAGAAAAAGTTATAGAACAGATAAAAAACTCCAAATTAAGAGGAAGAGGAGGTGCAGGATTTCCAACGGGAATAAAATGGGAAGTTGCATTGAATTCCAAAGGAGATTTTAAAACAATAATCTGCAACGGAGACGAAGGGGATCCTGGCGCTTACATGGACAGAACCATTATGGAAAGTAATCCGCATCAACTTCTCGAAGGCTTGCTTATAGGAGCTTATGCAATTGGTGCGGAGCAAGGTATTTTATACATTAGAGCTGAATATCCTCTTGCTGTAAATACCATTAAATCAGCAATTAGCGATGCAAAAAAACTTAATTTAATAGGAGATAACATACTTGGAACCGGCATAAACATAAATATTTTTGTTTTTCAAGGCTCAGGCGCTTTTGTGTGCGGAGAGGAAACAGCGCTCATAGAATCCATTGAAGGAAGAAGAGGTATGCCTACTGTAAAACCTCCATACCCTGCTGAAAAAGGATTCAGAGGCAATCCCACATTAATAAACAATGTTAAAACATTATCCACAATTCCTTATATAATAAAACACGGTGCGGAAAAATTCAAAGAAATAGGCACTGAAAACAGCCCGGGAACCGCAATATTCTCAGTTGTAGGCGATGTAAATTATCCGGGGCTTGTGGAAATACCAATGGGAGCTTCGTTGAACCACCTTATTTTCGATATTTGCGGAGGCATTAAAAATGATAAAACATTTAAAGCTGTCCAAATAGGAGGACCGTCTGGAGGATGCCTTCCTGAATCGTTTCTTGATACTCCCATAGATTTTGATTCTCTGAAAGAAGCAGGAGCCATGATGGGCTCAGGCGGCATGGTTGTAATGGATGAAACCAACTGCATGGTTGAAGTGGCACGTTATTTTCTTGATTTTACACAAAAAGAATCTTGCGGAAAATGCACCTTCTGCAGAATAGGCACAAGACATCTTCTTGAAATTTTACAAAGAATCACCGTTGGAGAAGGCACTGAAAACGATCTTAAAATACTTGAAGAACTCAGTGAAGTTATTATACAGGGCTCACTGTGCGGTCTCGGTAAAACAGCACCGAATCCTGTTTTAACAACTTTAAGATATTTTAAAGAAGAATATCTCGCTCATGTAAAAGAGAAAAAGTGCCCTGCTCTTATGTGCAGAAATCTCATAGCATTTTACATAGACCTTGAAAAATGTGCAAGAGGCTGTGATGCTTGTGTAGGCTGCTGTCCCACAGAAGCCATATTCACCACGAAAAAAAGCAGAAAAAAGGCAATTGATCAGGAAAAATGCGTTAAATGCGGAGAATGTGTTCATGCATGTCCTCCGGAGTATGATGCTGTGGAAATTGTGTCTCCGCCAGAACTTGCACCTGTAATAGAGCAGGATATTTAGAAATGAGAATAATATGGTTTATGACGCTAAATTATATTGAAATTTGAATTTTAAACAAAACGGAGGCTTTATGTCTGAAATAGAAATCATGGTGGACGGGAAAACAATAAAATGCAATGAAGGTGAAAACCTTCTTAAAGTATGCCTCAAAAACAATATCTACATACCCAATTTATGTTACTTGGAAAAATCTGATTCTCCCAATGCTTCTTGCAGACTCTGCTTTGTTGAGATAGAAGGCAAGCCTTCACCTGTTACGTCATGCACTGAAAAAGTCTACGATAAAATGATTGTGAAAACTAATACCGAAGAAGTGAGACATCTTCAAAAATGGGGCTTTGAGCTTATTCTTTCAATAGACCAAAGTTTTTGCAGAGATTGTATTGCAAATCATGTATGTCATTTGCAATTCATAGCCAACTTTCTTAAAGTGCCTTTACGTCCGCAGCACCTGACAATTATCGAAAGAGACAGCAGTATAGATTATTCAACTCATCCGCATATTTTCTACGATTACAAAAAGTGCGTGTTATGCGGCAGGTGCGTTAATATCTGCGATAAAATCAACAAAAAAGATTCAATAGACTTTGGAAAACGCGGATATAACACAATTGTAACTTTTTTTGAAAAACCTGAAATATCCGAAACCTATTGCAAAGGCTGTTTAAAATGCGTGGAAGTCTGTCCCGTTGGTGCTTTACAAGGTAAAAACAGCGAAAAAATGGAAAAGATTCTAAAGAAAAAGAGAGATAATATAGAAGCATTATGTCAAACATAAAACTTACTTCTCTTTCTCATGCTTCAGGCTGAGCTGCAAAAATAAGCCCCGGTTTGTTAAACCGGATTTTATCAAACCTTAAAATCACGGAATATCCTGAGGTATTGGCAGGGACAAAAAATTCCGAAGATGCAGGTATTTACAAATTAAACGATAACTTGGCTCTTGTCCAAAGCGTTGATTTTTTTACCCCTGTTGTAAACGACCCTTACATTTTCGGCAAAATAACAGCTTGCAATGCTTTAAGCGACATTTATGCAATGGGAGGCACACCTTTAACAGCAATGAATGTTCTCGAATTTCCAGTTAAACAGCTTCCTTCCGAATACGCTCAAAAAATTTTGGAAGGGGCATTGGCAATACTTGATGAAGCGAAAACAGCCATGATAGGCGGACATTCTGTGGATGGAAAAGAATTGAAATACGGGCTGTCCGTAACAGGTATTATATCCCCCGATAAAATCTATTCCAATGAAAAAGCGGAAAAAGGCGATATGCTAATCCTTACAAAAAAGATAGGCACAGGCGCCATAGCAACTGCAATAAAAGCTGAAATGGCATCAGAAAAAGCTGAAACTTCAGCAATAAAAGAAATGACAACATTAAACAAAAAAGCTGCTGAAATTATAAAAAAATACGAGTCAGTGCATTCTGTAACCGATATTACGGGATTCGGGCTTATGGGACATTTAATCGAAATGCTCACAGGGAGCGAGAAAAACTGCGAACTTTTTTTTGATAACATTAAGTTTTTGGAAGAAGCAAGAGAATATTTGGAATTCGGGCTTATTCCCGAAGGCACTTACAATAATCAAAAATTTTTTTCATGCAAAGTTCGTTTTGAAAAAAAACTATCAGATATAGACGAATTTCTACTCTATGATCCTCAAACTTCCGGAGGTTTACTCATTGCTATTTCCAAAAATTCAGCCAACAGCCTTCTCTCAGAATTGAAAAACAACAACGTAGAGGCTAACATAGTGGCACAAATAACCGAGCACGGCAAAGGCAATGTAACGGTTTTATAGCTTACTTAAAAGCTTTGCACGGTAAAAAATAGCAAAATTTTATAAAATAAATATATATGTAAAAACAAGCAGTTATAATGGATTCTTCCCCTTCGCTCTGCTCAGGGTCAGAATGACTTTTTCGAGGTCATTCTGAGGGAGTGAAATGACCGAAGAA
>CAZLFW010000207.1:0-4430 GCA_964559045.1 uncultured bacterium | reverse complement strand
ACAAAATCCCTTAAAAATTCATAACTTAAAACCACTAAATCCCAATATCACGCGATACGTGATACGTTAGTATTTGTCATTCGTGGTTATTAATAGTAATTAAAAAACACTAAATTAATGAGCTACTTGACATATTTCAGTGAGGACTCCTCCTGAAGCTTTAGGATGCACAAAAGCCACTTTCGTATTATGAGCTCCGTCTCTCGGCTCATTGTCAATAAGCTTCACTCCTTTTGCTTTCAGTTCTTCCAAAGCAGCATTAATATCATCCACTTCGTAGCAGATATGATGATTTCCTTCTCTGTTTTTTTCCAAATATTTTGCTATAGGTGAATCTTCAGAAGTTGCCTGAACCAGTTCTATGTTTGTTTCTCCTATTTTAAAGAAAGCGACTTTAACTTTTTGGGAAGCCACTTCATCTATTCCGTTAAATTCGAAACCTAACTGATCTTTGTAAAATTTCATTGATTCTTCAAGATTTTTAACGGCAACACCAATATGATTAATCTTGGTAAACATGTCTCCTCCTTTATTTTTTAACATTTTCCTTTATAAATTCAATTGTTTCCGCAGTGTCAGTTCCCGGAAGAAAAATTTCTTTTATACCTTGCTCTTTTAAAAATCCTATATCGTCTTCAGGTATTATACCTCCCCCGAAAACAAGAATTTCATCTCCTCCGAGCTCTTTTAACTGTTTTACAACTTCGGGGAAAAGTTTTTTATGCGCGCCTGAAAGACAGCTTAATCCCACTGCATCAACATCTTCCTGAACAGCAGTCATGGCAATCTGCTTAGGTGTCTGTCTGATTCCCGTATATATTACTTCAAAACCGGCATCCCTTAAAGCTCTTGCCACCACTTTTGCTCCTCTGTCGTGCCCGTCAAGACCCGGTTTTGCCACTAAAACTCTTATTATTTTGCCCATTACATCATCCGAATTATTTGTTAATTTTTAAAGTATTGTGCTTGACTGATATTCACCGTAAACGTCTCTTAAAGTGTCTGTGATTTCCTGTAATGTTGCATAAGTTTTTACCGCATCAAGAATGAAAGGAACAATGTTCTTTTCCTCTTTTGCAGCTGTTTTAAGAGCGTTTAAGGCATTTTCCACACTGTTCACATCCCTTGAGGATTTCACGTTTTTAAGCTTGTTTACCTGAAATTTCTCAACTTCTTCGTCAATTTTCAGAAGTTCTTTCTTTTCAGTTTCTTCAATAATAAATTGATTCACTCCAACTACAATTTGCTCTTTTTTCTCAACATCTCTCTGATATCTGTAAGCGCTGTCACTGATTTCCTGATGCACAAAACCAGATTCAATTGCTTTTATCATGCCTCCTGCTGCATCTATTTTTTCGATATAATCCATTGCTTTTTTCTCTATTTCATCTGTGAGGCTTTCAATCATGTATGAGCCTCCGAGAGGGTCTATACTGTCTGCCACGCCGCTTTCATACGCTATAATCTGCTGGGTTCTCAGCGCTATTCTAACCGAATCTTCCGTTGGCAGAGAAAGTGCTTCGTCTCTCGAATTTGTATGCAGAGAGTTTGTGCCTCCCAAAACAGCGGCAAGAGCCTGCAAAGTAACTCTGATAACGTTATTGTCAGGCTGTTGAGCAGTAAGCGTGCATCCGGCAGTTTGTGTGTGGAATCTTAACATGCAGGATTTCGGGTCTTTGGCTCCGAATCTTTCTTTCATTATTTTTGCCCAAATCCTTCTTGCTGCTCTGTATTTGGCTATTTCCTCAAGAAAATTATTATGTGCGTTAAAGAAAAAGGACAATCTTTTTGCAAATGAATCCACATTGAGTCCTGCTTTAACCGCTGCATCCACATAAGCTATGCCGTCTGCAAGGGTAAAAGCTATTTCTTGCACCGCACTTGAACCTGCTTCCCTAATGTGATAACCGCTTATGCTTATGGTATTCCATTTGGGAAGGTTATCCTTGCAGAATTCGAAAATATCGGTGATGATTTTCATTGATTCTTTAGGAGGAAATATATATGTCCCTCTTGCAAAATATTCTTTAAGCACGTCGTTTTGAATGGTGCCTCTTAACTTGTCGGGAGAAACTCCCTGTTTTTCCGCAACAGCAACATACATACACAGCAAAATTGCAGCAGGCGAATTAATGGTCATTGATGTGCTAACCTTTTCAAGATTAATTCCGTCAAAAAGAATTTCCATGTCTTTTAAACTGTCAATTGCGACTCCCACTTTGCCAACTTCACCGGAAGAAAGCGGATTGTCGGAATCGTAACCAATTTGAGTGGGAAGATCAAAAGCGACACTGAGCCCCGTTTGCCCCTGCTGTAGCAGATACTTGTATCTTTTGTTGGTTTCTTCGGCTGTGCCGAATCCCGCATATTGACGCATTGTCCAAAATCTTCCTCTGTACATGGTTGGCTGAACACCTCTTGTAAAAGGGTGCAGTCCCGGAAATCCTATTTCTTCGGCATAATCGGTTTCAGCTACATCGTCGGGTGTATAAAGTCTTTTGATTGTAATGTCAGAGGTTGTGGTGAACTCTTTTTTCCTTTCGGGAAATTTGGAAATCGCTTTGTCCACAGATTGTTCCCATGTTTTTTTCAATTCTTCATATTTGCCCATTTTTACCCCTCTTTATTTTTTTTCTAACCTGTTAATAGCTTTTTTAATCACTATTTTGTAAATAACAAAGCATATTAAACAGGCTGCTGAAAATCCTAACAAAAAGAACAATATTTTCATTATTCAAACTTTCTACAAAGGTATATTACCGTGTTTTTTCCAAGGATTTTTATCTTGTTTCTTCTCAAGTGTTGAAAATGCTTTAATTAATATTTTTCTGGTTTCTTCAGGCTTAATAACCGCATCAATATAGCCGAGATTAGCTCCTTTGTAAGGATTTGCAAATTTATCCCTGTATTCTTCTATTAATTTCTGTTTTGTTTCATCGGGATTATCCGATTTTTGCAGCTCTTTTCTGAAAACTATGTTAATTGCACCCTCGGGTCCCATAACGGAGATTTCCGCAGTGGGATATGCAAAAACGTAATCGCCTCTCAAATGTCTCGGATTCATTGCACAGTAGGCACCTCCGTAAGCTTTTCTCGTAATAAGGGTTATTTTGGGAACAGTTGCTTCTGCAAAAGCAAAGATGATTTTTGCACCGTGTCTTATTATCCCGCCAAATTCCTGTCCTGTCCCTGGAAGGTATCCGGGAACGTCTTCGAGAACAAGAAGAGGAATGTTGAAGCAGTCGCATGTCCTTACAAATCTTGCGCATTTATCGGAAGAATTAATGTCAAGGCAACCTGCAAGCCATGCAGGCTGATTTGCTATTACGCCTATGGTTTCACCGTTAAGCCTAATGAAGCCCACAACAATGTTTGCCGCAAAGTTGGGCTGTATTTCAAGAAATTTTCCGTTATCAGCAATTAATTTAATGATTTTTTTAATGTCATAAGGTCTTTTGGGATTAGCGGGAACAATGTCGTTTAATTCGGGAATTATTTTGTCAGGAGCTTCGTCTGTTTCAACGGAAGGTGCTTTCTCCTTGTTGTTTTGGGGAAGATAGCTTAAAAGCTCTTTAATTTTTTCAATGGTTTCTTCGTCATTGTTACATGCGAGATGCACGTTCCCCGATTTGGTCATGTGAGTGGTGGCTCCTCCGAGAGTTTCGTGGTCAACATCCTCGGAAGTAACTGATTTAATAACTTGAGGACCTGTAATATACATGTAGCTTGTTTTTTTGGTCATGATTATGAAATCCATAATTGCAGGAGAATAAACGGCTCCTCCTGCACACGGTCCTAAAATAGCGGATATTTGAGGAATAACACCTGAATATAGTGTGTTTCTAAGGAAAATTTCAGCATAACCTGCAAGAGCTGTTATTCCTTCCTGAATTCTTGCTCCTCCGGAGTCGTTTAAACCCACCACAGGAGCACCGTTTTTAGCTGCCATATCCATGATTTTACAGATTTTTTCAGCATGAGACAAACTTAATGAGCCGCCTATGGAAGTGAAATCCTGTGCAAAGGCATAAACAAGTCTGCCGTTAACTTTTCCGAATCCCGTAACAACACCGTCACCGAGAATATGATTTTTCTCCATGCCGAAGTCGGTGCATCTGTGAACAACAAATTTACCCACTTCTTCAAAAGTATCTTTGTCAAAAAATTTTGCAATTCTCTCACGAGCTGTTAATTTACCGGTAGCGTGCTGTTTCTCTATTCTTTTTTCTCCTCCGCCTAATTCGGCCTCCTTGTTCATTTGCTCCAATTTTTCGAATAATTCATTGATTTCAGCCATAAATCCCTCCATGTTGTAAATATTTAAAACAAAATATGTTTTGAGAATTGTTTGATAAATCGTGTATACAATATTTTAACCAATATTTCAATAATAAATTAACGGATACGTTAACAGTAACTATTATAAACTT
>CAZLFW010000206.1:0-4925 GCA_964559045.1 uncultured bacterium | reverse complement strand
TCCCTTTCTTTCAAAATTTCAAAAACATTTTCTATTTTGAGAAATTCTCTTTTTCTGCAAATTAAATCAGACAGTTTTTGCAACGCATCATCTTTATTTTTTGCGGAAAAGTTTACCGTGATATTTTCTGTTTCAAATAACTCCATTAACTCCATTGTTTAATCTCCAAGTAAAAACTTTTCTTTTTATTGAGGATCTATCCAGCCGTAATTGCCATCCCTCTTTTTATAAAGAACATTTATATTGTTTGTTTCCGCATTTCTGAAAACAATAAATTCGTTTTCCAGTGCATCAAGCTGCAATGCTGCTTCTTCAACGGTTAAAGGTTTAACAACATAATTGTCGGTTTTAACAATTTGTCTTTCTGTTATAGCAGGTGATTCATTTTTCTCAACTGTTTCTTCAGCAAGATGGTGCTTTCTGTCTTTTATCTTTTCTCTGTATTTCTTTGCCTGTCTGTCTATTTTATCAATTACAAGATCTATGGCACTATACATATCGTCGGAAGATTCTTCCGCTTTAATAATATTCCCTGAAATGCTAACTATAACTTCAGCGCATTGTCTGAATTTTTCAGTGCTTAATATTGCTTTTACCTCAAAATCCTTTTTAAAAATTCTTTCCAATTTTTTGCTTCTCTTTTCAAAATATGCTTTCAAAGCTTCTGTTGGTTCAATGTTTTTAAAGAATATACTTAATTCCATAGTTCCCTCCTGAATTATATTTTAGAACTTTTTCCTTTTGCTTGAAGGAAGTATATTGAGCTGGGTCCTGTATTTTGCAACTGTTCTTCTTGCTATTTTAATATTATGTTTTATCGATAATATCTCGGAAATTTTTTCGTCACTATAAGGTTTGTTTTCAGGCTCCGAATCAACAATGTTTTTGATTTTTTCCATAACCACTCTTGTTGAAAAATCGTCAGTTCCGTCTGAAGAGCCTATACTTGTGCTGAAGAAATATTTTAATTCGAATATGCCATGAGGTGTGCTTATATATTTATTGTTTGTGGTTCTGCTAACAGTTGATTCGTGCAAGTTTAACTCCTCTGCCACATCTTTGAGAATCAGCGGTTTTAAATGAGATGGACCTTTATCAAAAAAATCCCTTTGAAATTTTATCAAGCTTTCAACCACTTTATAAATTGTTTTTTCTCTTTGCTCTATGCTTCTTAAAAGCCATTTTGCATTATTTACTTTTTCCTGTAAAAATTTTTTTACATTCTCTTTTTTTTCAAGAGAGAGCATTTTAACATATTCTTCATTTATCCTGAATCTCGGAATGCCATCATCATTTAAAACTATATGGTAATCATTCTCTTTTTTATACACATAAACATCAGGAATAATTGTCTGAACAAAGTCTGTTCTGAAATTTCTTGCAGGTCTCGGTTCAAAAGAATTTATAACTTTAACAATATCAAGAACACTTTCTTCTGAAATTTCATATATTTTTGCAAGAGCTTTAACATTTTTATTTTCAAGGAGATTTATATTTTCCAATAATATTTTTTTGGCAAGCTCGTTTTCAGTTCCGTAAAATTCCATTTGAATTAAAATTGCGTCCTGTAAATTCCTTGCTGCAATTCCAACAGGATCTAAAAAATTTATTTTCTTAATTATTTTTGCAACATTTTCTTTTGATGTGGAAAACTCTTCGGCAATTTCTTCACATGATACCTGCAAAAAACCGTCTTTATCGAGATTGTAAATAACATATTCCGCAATTTCAATTTCTTCTATTGTATGATGTGTCATTTGGAACTGCCAAAGTAGGTATTCTTCAAGGGTTTGTTTTTTGGAAACAAATCTTTCGTAATCAACCGACTCCTCTGAAGATGCCGGTGCTGCCCTGTTAAAACTTGCATAAGCAATATTTTCGAAATAATTGTTCCAATCCATTTCCTCAATTGCTTTTTCAGATCCGTTGTCAGTGGATTCAGATTCAAAAACAGGCAAATCATCCAATGACTCTTCATTTGAATACCTGTCATCCTCTAAAACTGGATTAATTTCCATCTCTTCTTTTATTGTGTCTATAAGCTCCAAACGTGACAGTTGCAAAATCTTAATTGATTGCTGCAACTGCGGCGTCATAACAAGATTTTGAGTTATTTTCAAATTTGTGCTTAAAACTTGCTTCATATTTTAAACTCTTTACCAAGGTATATTTTTTGGGCTGTAACGTTTTTTATAATTTTATCAGGTTTGCCGTGCAATAAAATCTTTCCTTTGTTTAATATATATGCTCTGTCACAAATTTTCAAGGTCTCTCTAACATTGTGGTCGGAAATCAAAACACCAATGTTCCTTTTTTTCAGGTTTTTTATAATATTTTGCAAATCATTAACAATAATTGGGTCAATACCTGCAAAAGGCTCGTCAAGAAGGATAAACTCCGGCTCCAAAATCAGAGCCCTCGCTATTTCAACCCTTCTTCTTTCTCCGCCTGAAATTTCAAATCCTTTACTTTTTCTAACATGAATCAAACCAAAATCCTCAAGAATATTTTCAGCAAGACTTTTCTCTTTTCCCGCTAATTCCAAAACAGCCATGATATTTTCTTCAACGGTGAGTTTTCTGAAAATAGAGGATTCTTGCGGCAAATATGATATACCCATACAGGCACGTTCGTAAAGGCTAAATTTGTTTATTGAATTTTCTTTAAAAAAAATGTCTCCTTTATCTGGATTTATCAAGCCTGAAATAATATAAAAAGTAGTTGTCTTGCCTGCACCGTTGGGTCCGAGTAATCCTACAACTTCACCTCTTTTTAAAGACATGTTTATGTTGTCAACAACTTTTTTCTTTTTGTAAGTTTTTACTATCCCTATTGCTTCTATCATTGTCCACCTGAAAAGATAGTGTTTATCCTTTTCTTTTTGCCGCCTTTAAGAATAGTTTTGTTGTTTTTCATATCAATAATCAGTTTTTCACCGTAAAGAATATTGCCTTTTTGCATAACTTTTACATTTCCGGTTAAAATTATCATCTGTTTGTTGTTTAAAAATACTGCTTTTTTACAAGTGCTTAAAATGTCTTTGTTTTTTATTTTTACATTACCTAAAATATCTGCTTTTACTATTTTTTTACTTGTTTTATCATAAAATATCTTCATACTATCGGAATAAATCTTATTTTCACCTTGTGAAAGAACAACGTTTCTTTGATAATAAAAAACATATTTTTTATTGTTTGTTGTGTCAACTTCCAAAATATCAGAACTTATTTCAACAGGTTTCGTTGAATCAAGCTTGAAAAAACTGCCTGTTAACGCAATATTGTTATTACTGGCATAAATATTGTTAATAACAGAAACGCATAAAAAAATAAACAGAATAATTTTTTTTATTTTTCTCCCCATTTGCTTTTCACCCTTCCTTTTATTTTAAACTTTTTCTGCTCAATTAATCCTGTTAATTTTTTACCTTGCAGAGAAAAATTATCTCCGAACATTTTAAACGGAGAATTGGTTGTGATTTTCCCTAAGCTGTTTGAAAAAGTAACGTTGTCAGTTATTATTTTCCATGAACTTCCTATGATTTCAACGTTTTTAAACGCAGTTGCATCCTTTGATTTTAAATTGTAAACACCTTTTAATGAATGCAGAACAATACCTTTTTCAATAAAATAGAAAGAAACGTTATCAAGAAAGGCAACATTTTTAGATTTATCTATTTTGGCTTTTGATGCTTTTAAACGCCAAGCCACGGTGCCTTTTTTAGAGTTGTAAAAATTAACTCCTTTAAGAATTAGAGAGTCTTTTTTCACGGAAACCGATTCGGTTTTTAATCCGGAACTTTTTTTTTCTTTTTTAAAATAATTTGTGTTTATGAAAATCAATGCCCCAAAAATTGCAAAAATTACCGCTATAATTTTAAAATTAAATTTCATATTTCTCTCTAACCGCCTTCCAATGAGAAGAATTTTTTAGAATCAAATCGGTTAGCTCTCTGACGGCACCTTTGCCTCCTTTATTAAATGTAATATAATCTGCACAATTTTTGCACTCTTCAACAGCATCGCTCACGGTGCAGCCGATAGCCGCTCTTTTTATAACAGGTATGTCAACGACATCGTCTCCGCAAAAAAGAAGTTCTTCAAATGTAAAATTGTATTGTGCCAAAATTTTTTCAACAACTTCCAATTTATTAAAAACCTTTTGAAAAACGTTGTCCACTTCAAGCTCCTTTGCCCTGTGTAAAACAATTTCCGATTCCCTACCTGTTACAAATGCAACTTTGTATCCGTATCTCTTCAACATTTTAATTCCGTGTCCGTCTTTGACATTAAAAAATTTGTATTCCATGCCGTTGTTATCAATAACAATCCTTCCGTCAGTTAAAACTCCGTCAACATCGGTAATGAAAATTTTGATTTTTTTGATTTTATTGAAAATATTTTTTTCTGTTGTATCCATTCAAAGTCTCCTTAAAAAATTTTCTAAGTTTATCAATATTAAAAAATAATTTCAAGACAAATTTGTTTTTTATAATCTTCCAAAAGATTTATTATAAAGGAAAGTTAGGAAGTTTAACTGAAGAAAAAGTTTTATTAATTCAAGTTTCTCACCTAAGAAAGTAGAGTCAAATTTTGAATAAAACATTTGACTTTTTTATTATTTTCATTTAAATATTATTCTATATTCAACAATGGGGCTGTAGCTCAGCTGGGAGAGCACTTGAATGGCATTCAAGGGGTCAGGGGTTCAACTCCCCTCAGCTCCATTTTCTTATTATTTTACAATTTTATCTAATCTTTCTTTTGGGACATTTCTTGGGATTTTTTTGGGGACATTCTCATTGAGCATACCATTGCAAGCATCAAAGATTATTTTTAACATATTTTAAATCTATAATCAATTTTACAATTTTTTTGACTTTTATATTTTTTGCGGTTATATAAATTAAGATGTTTTTAAATTAG
>CAZLFW010000205.1:0-8330 GCA_964559045.1 uncultured bacterium | reverse complement strand
ATTTTTCACAAAAAATAAGTATTAGTTATTAGTTTGCTTGTGCAACAAAGGTATTATATCATATATAATAGATTTTTTAAAGCCTTTTCAAGAAAGATTATGACGCTAAAGCAGAGATTTTAGGCACGGGCAATGAAATGCCCGTGCCTAAAAAATATTATCTGTTTTTTACAATTTTTTCTATCTCGTCTTCACTTAATCTTTGGTCTCTAACTCCCGCAAGATATTGGAGCCATGTCCATCTGTAAATGTTCTGCCTTTCATTCACTCTAACAATATCGTTAATTGTTTCCTCGTCACCTGTAAATTGTCCCATAAGATTTACAATATCTCTGAAAGTTGCCGGTTTTCTGTTTTTTGATTCAGGATAAACCTTGTCATAATCCGGATTTGCTTTAATATCAACCCCGTTGTAAGGCTTTCTCACAAGAAGGGGCCATGCCCTTGATTCAACCATCATTTTGGATACTTCAAGTGCAAGGTCGTCTGATTTAAGCCCTTGCCCCGTCGGACAGGGAGAGAAAAATTCAACAAGGGAAGGTCCTTTGTAGGCAATTGCCTCTTTAAGCACTTTAAGGCAGTGAACAGGATTGGACAACGACAATCTTGCCACATACACTCCTGGAATAGCCATTGCCTGAGCAACAAGCTCTCTGTGAAAATCTTCTTTTCCTTTCAATTTTAATCCGTATGGAGAAGTGCTTCTGTTAGAGCCGTATCTACTTGCTCCTGATTTTTGAAATCCAGTGTTCATATACGCTTCATTGTTGTAAATAATCCAGGTTATGTCTTGATCTTCTCCGAGAGCAAAATTTAATCCCTGATTTCCTATATCGTAAAAAGCACCGTCTCCGCCGAAAACTATAACTTTTGTAAGTTTGTCAAGATAGTAGTTTCTGAAAGCGCTAAACAGGGATATTCTCGCTCCAAGAGCTGCCGAACTTGCCGTCCCGAAACCGTAATGTCCCGCTTGATATATTCTTGCGTTAAAAGGATTGGAAAGGCATGAAACCTCCGCACATCCGGTGGCGTTTATGGTATACACGTAAAAACCGTGTTTAAGCATGTGCCTTACACCTTTTTCATGTATTTTTTTCAATAATCTCGGAGCTGATTTGTAAGTTTCTTCTATTATTTCCGGATGTTTACGAACCATTTCCGCAGCGGTGAACACGAGATTTTCTATTATTCCTTCACCGCATCCGGGACATAACGAATGTCCTCCGGGTAAAAATTTCTGTCCCGAATATTTCAGCATTATTCTTTGCAGTAATTTATTCTTTTTAACATTTTTATATAATTCATCCGATTTGTCTTTTGAATACACATCTTCGGAAAGAATATCCTGAGAGCCTGATATTTTGTTTTTATCTTCCATTCTCAAAGCATCGAATTTACATGCTTTTACACAATTTCCGCAACCTTTGCAGTATTGATTCACAACATTAATGTTAAAGTAAAGCTCATCTTTTATATTTTCCGAGCCTGAAAATCTTTTGGTGTTTAATTTTTGGAACAGCTTTTTTTCCTGTTGAGACAAACTGTTAAAATCGTCCACGGACAAAACCGTTACTCTCAATGCGTTGTCAGGGCAGCTCGCTATGCACATGCCGCAGTTTATACATTTTTCAGGATTAAAAATAGGCAGAGTTGTGCCTATTAAGCTTGCATTGTTAAATTTGGATGTTTTCGCAGGAACAATGTTAAGAAAATCTTCCCAAGAAATATCCTCGCCTTTCTGCATTGGAATCAACACCTGATTTACGAATTTGTCGTAATAATCTTCTCCGTATAAAAAGGGAAAATCAACAACCGCAAGCTCGTCCTCTTCGGAATAAGAAAGAGAAGGAATGGTATAACTCGTTGAACTTTCATATGTTGTTGACTTTTCTGTTTTCACTTCTCTCTGCTGCTCAGGCTCAAAATCCGAACATTTTATCATATCGTAAGGAACGTTTAACAGCTCAAGATTTTTCTCTATAACTTCCGGTTTTTTCTCGAATTTTTTAACAAGCTCCGATTTGAATGCTTGTAAAAACTTTTCTTCAGGCAATATTTCCGTTAACTGGTTAATAACCCCTAAAATCGGTGTGCCCGGCAAATTTCTTCCGAGAACCGAAACAACCTTGCTTGTGGCATCAAGCCATACAACGTTAAATCTGAAACTTTCAATTGCTTCTCTTATTTCCGGAGTGGTGTAATTGAGTATGTCTTTGAGAGATTTTCCGGTGTTAATTATGAGATATCCGTTATCCTTAATTCCTTTGATAAATTTAAGGAGAGAATTGTCAAGAAGGTATTTGTCATTGAAAACGGAAAGAATATCAAAAGAATCCACATTTGAACAGTTCCTAATAGGTTCGTCGGAGACACGGGCGTTCATTACAACCATGCCGCCTTTTCTCGATGCTCCGTATTTAGCGCTTGTTTGAACGTATTTGCCTGATTTGGCAATTATTTTGGCAAGAGTTTCCTGAGATGTTTTTACACCTTCAGCTCCAACACCAATAAATGTAATTCCTATTTCTTTCTGTTTAAAGTCGTGTTTTGCAACTCTTTTAATACTGTTTTTCCCTTTTATTCCAACAAGAAAATCTTTTGATTTATCTTTTCCGAGCATATTTTCCACAATTCCGAAACAATCTTCAATGCCGAAGTTCTGATTGCCGAGACCGTAAACACCGTATAGCAGCTCGGGAGACGCCTCAATAAGCGTTAATGCTTCGTTAACGTCTTTAAAAAGAAATTTTTCATTGGACTGAGCAACTTTTTCAAGAACAGTAACAACTTTTGCGTTTTGCAAACCGAATGCAATCTCTTCCGTGCAAGCAGGATAAAAGAGCACAGGTCTCACCATTCCTACGGGAACACCTTTGTCTCTGTAATAATCTATAACTTCTTTCATTGTTTCCGCACCAGCGCCAATCATAACAACTATATATTCGGCACCTTCGGTTCTGTAGTTTTCAACAACATCGAGGTTGGTGCCCAAAAGCTCGTTCATAATATTGAAAGTTGCTTTCAAATATTTTTTAACGTTTTTCAAGGCATAATCCTGCTTTATCTGAGTTGGCATGGTAACGTTAATATCCGTAAATGTGCCCATTAAAACGGGATTGTCAAAATCAGGCTGAAAAAGCCTGTTTGGAGGACCTACAATATATTTTAAAAATTCATCTGAAACGGTTTTGATATTTTCAACACTGTGGCTTTTTAAAAAACCTTCGCCTGCAACAATGGCGGGAAGCATAACCTGTCTCAATTCCATTGTTTTAAAAGCAGCAGGTATAAGATAGTGCATTTCCTGATTGTTACTGCTCATTAGCAGCACCCAACCGGTGCCTCTTGCAGCATAAAGGTCAGTGTGGCTGTTATGTATGCTTAAACTTCCTTTGTTAACCTCCCTTGTTTGCAAAGTCATGAGAGCAGGCAGTCTTTTCCCTGCAACTGAATAAAGGTTTTTCATTTTATAAGTTAATCCCTGTGATGAAGTGTTGTCGGCAAATCTTCCGCCTTGAGATGCAGCTCCCTCAAGAAAAGCCATTGCTCCCAATTCGCTCTCAGGCTGAAAATAAAAAATTTTCTCACCGAAAACATTTATGAAACCGTCGGAAAAAGCTTTTGCCATACCTTCGGCAATAGGTGTGGAAGGAGTTATGGGATAGCCTACAAGCCCCGTAACAAGTCTTTTTAATACGTCAACAACAGTTGTGTTGCCATCGGCAATAAAATCTTTGGTTTCGCTTAATTTTGCAAAATTTTCTTCTCCTATAATCTCCTTTAGTTTATTTAAATAATTTTTAGAATCAAAAAGTAGCTTTCCATTGAACCTTTCTTCGAAATCTTTCCTTAAATCTATTTCTCTTTTCATTGACGCCCCTTTCTTGTTTATTGTATACAAAATCATTAATGATTCATTATATCAAATAAATCCTACAATATCAACAAAAAAATTATAGTGAAAAAAGAGAATAATTGTATACAATATTTCTTGTATACAAGATGTGTAATTAAATATGATAGCCTTTTAACTTTGAAATATCATCTTTTTTGCCTATGACAATGAGAATGTCTCCTTTGCAAAAAAGATAGTCCGCATGAGGGGTAACAACCGAGTAATCATCATTGTTTTTTCTCTTGATTAAAACTATTTCAACGTTAAATATTCTTGCAATGTTTAACTCGCTTATTTTTTTGCCTATGAATTTGCCGGGAACATCAAATTCGGAAAGGAATTCTCCTGATGTCAACTGAATCTCCTTTAAATTACTTATGGACGAAAGATAGCTTGAAAAAGAGGAAACAGTGTCTCTTTTAAAAATCTCCCTGTTGTAAATGTTTATCACATCGTTTTTCGAAACAGTTGCTATAATCTTTCTTTCTTCGGGATTATTTACAACTGGCAGTTCGTCAATATTTAACTCTCCGAAAGAATTCATTACAATATCAAGAGAATCCGAAGGCGTAAAAATAGTGTTTGCAGGTGTCATAATATCGTAAGCCACAAGCAAAGGTTCAAGATTTTCAGAATCGTAAATAACGCTTCTCAAGTCGTTTATTGAAATAAATCCGAGAAGTTTATCCTCTTTGTTTACAATAAAAAAATTCACGTGAGGGCTTTTAACCGTTAAATCCATTAATTCCCTGAAAGAAGCATTTGCAAAAACCTTTTCAAAATCTTTTTGCATAACCTGAGAAACAGTTAAGGATTTTAAAATGTTAATCTCTTGTCCTTTTGAAAGATCAAGCCCTCTTCTTGATAATTTCAGAGTGTAGATTGAATCTTTTTTAAGCCTTGTTGTAATAAGAACGCTGATTATGCACGATAGCATCAACGGTAGAATAATGGTATAATTATTGGTAAGTTCAAAAATAATAACTATTGAAGTAATGGGAGCGTGCATTGCGCCTGCTGCAACAGCACCCATGCCCACCAGAGCATAGGCTCCAGGTGTTGCCGTTAAAGAAGGAAAAAGCTTATGCACAACAGTGCCCAAAAAACCGCCCAGATTGGCGCCTATGAAAAGAGAAGGGGCAAACACTCCTCCTGAACCTCCGGAGCCTATTGTAACTGATGTTGCAAAAATTTTCATAACCACGAGCAGCAGGAGAAATATCCATGAAAGCTGTCCCGTAAGGGAAAGTGTAATAGCATCGTATCCCACTCCGAAAACATGCGGTAGCCAAATTCCGAGGCAGCCTATAACAAAACCTCCCATAACAGGTTTAAATATTTCAGGAAACCTGATTTTCTCAAAAAAGTCTTCGGTTTTGTAAAGAATATTAATGAATGCCAAAGCTGAGGCAGCAGCCATAAACCCCAAAATCGTATAAGGAATCATTTCAAATACGCTAACCATTTCATATTTGGGAATAACAAATGCCGGAAAATTTCCGAGAAAATGCCTTGAAACAACAGTTGCTGAAACAGATGACACAACAATGGGGCTAAATTGAGAAATTCCGAAATCTCCGAGAATAACTTCCATGGAAAAAAGTGCTCCTGCAATTGGTGCGTTAAAAGTTCCCGCTATTCCGGCAGCAGCACCGCAGGCAACAAGAGTTCGCAATTGAGTGCCTGTAACTTTTAAAAACTGCCCTATTGTGGAGCCGAGAGCAGAGCCTATCTGAACTATGGGTCCCTCACGGCCCACCGAACCTCCCGAGCCTATTGATATGGCAGATGCAAAAACTTTTGCAAGCATTACACGAGGCCTTATTGTCCCGCCTTTTAAAACTATTGCTTCCATAACTTCAGGCACCCCGTGTCCCTTTGCCTCTCTTGCAAAATAGTAAATTATAGGTCCCACAAGCAATCCGCCCACAGCAGGTGCAAAAAGCTTAACATACCACGGAAGCGCCGTTGCATAATCAAGGGAAAAATTAAAAGAGCTGAAAAAAATTTTCTGAAAAAATTTAATGGCATATCTGAAAAAAATTGCCCCGAAACCTCCGAGAACACCTATTATAACAGCAACAATAACCATAAAAGTATGCTCGGGAATTTTCAGAAAACTTCTTTTTTTCGAAATGTAATCCTGAATTTTTTTAATGCAATTCATATAACACAATTTCCATTCAAAACTATATTTTTAATATTTTCAAGCATTTGTCCCAATCAAGTAATTAGTGTCAATTCAAAGTGCTAAATCCTAAATGCTTTTTTCAATCATGTTAATGGCAACACCTTCAAGCAAACTTGCATCTATGGAAACAATCTCCCGAAATCCGAATATTTCCATGGCTTCTTTTATTATAAACATTCCGGAAATAATAACATCTTCCCTTCCTTTTTCAATAAAATACTTTTCGCCTCTTTGTTTATTCGTTAGCTTTAACATGTCTTTAAGCACAAACTCCAGAAAATTTTTATTAATTCTGTTGTTATTGATTTTTTCCGGAAGATAATTTTTCAGCCCGAGATTAATTGCAGACAATGTGGTAACGGTTCCTGCCGTGCCTACAAAATGAAAATCGGAAATTTTTTCTATTTTAAACTTTTCTTTTACCTTTAAAACATTACTCCGTATCTCTTCCTGCATTTGCTCTATTTCTCCAGATTCAGGGGGATTGTGCCCGATGAATTTTTCATAGAGAAAAACAACACCGAATTTCAAGCTAATCGAATCAACAAGCTTCCCTTTTTTAATCAATGAAAATTCATTGCTTCCTCCTCCAATGTCAAGAAGCATGAAATTTTCAATATTGCTGTCCAAAACCGACATTACACCTTTCAATGTTAGAAAAGCTTCTTTTTCTCCGTCTATAATTTCTATTTCAATGCCTGTTTCTTTAAAAATTTTTTCAACAAACTCCTTGCCGTTTGAAGCTTCCCTTACAACGCTTGTTGCCACTCCTGCAGTATGAGAAACATTGGAAGTTTTTATTATATCGGCATAATTTTTTAAAATGTCAATTACTCTTTTTTGAGCTTTCGGGATTAACTCTTTAGAAAATCCCTCACCGAGCCTCGTAACCGCCCTGTATTTTGATAACACTTTAAAAGGGTTGTTTTCAACAATTGCCAATCTTGTGGTGTTGGTTCCTATGTCAATTGCCGCAAATTTCATTCCATTCCTCTTTGCATTATTTTTTTGTAATTTTCAGTTTAAAAACTCAAATCTTTCGATATATTCATGTATCTATTCGTATAAAATATTTAAAAATTTTTTTCCTTTGATTCTCGTTTTTTCTATTTTTTTGAAAATTTTTACTCCTTGGTAAGCGGGTAAAACTGTTATTTTGTTATTCTTTACAAACTTTTTCAATGCCTCAACAGTAACTCTTTTGGGATGGCCTATGGCAATAGAGTAACTATGTTTTTTTGCAAGAGCCGAAGCTTTTTTCAACTGCTCCAAAATGTAAGCTTCGTCTTCCCTGTTATCAATGAAAAAATCCCTTATACCGGTTAACACATTATATTTCAAGGATATTTCCGCTGCTTCCGATGTCTTGTATGTTCTGCTGTCAATAAAAAACAGATTGGTAATTTTTAAAAAATCGAAAAACCATGACAATCTTATGAAATCCGATGTTAGTTTTGAGCCCATGTGATTATTTATACCTTGATAATAAGGTAATGAGTTTAAATTTTCCTTTAATGTTCTGAAAAACTCTTCTTTGGATTGAAAAGTTGTTAAAAAATGACTGTAATCGTTTATATCACCGAAAGGCTCCATGGGCATGTGAAGCATAACCGGAAGTTTTCTCCGAGCACCGTATTCGGAAATTTTAACCGAATCTTTTTTGAAAGGGATTATAGAAAGTGTAATATTGTCACAAATTTCCCAAATTTCTTTGGCTATGCCGATATTTTCTCCAATATCATCAATTATAATTGTAATTGCTATTTTAGGAACAATTAAATAGGGAAAATCATTAACTTTTTCCGTAAAAGTTAATGATTGCTTTGGTGCGGAAAGCTCTTTTGATGCATTGAGGTTAGTATTGTGAAAAATATTTATCAGCAGAATATTTATTAATCCCGTAATTATCAGGAAACAGAGCGTAGCATATTTTTTCACTTCTTTGTTATACGCTTTCTGAATTTTTTAATTTATTATTTCATATCTATATTCCGATATATTTCTCTCTTCACTGTCAAAATTTATACCTATCAAATAGATCTTCTTATTTTCATTTAAATATTTTTCATGATATTTTCTTTCTTTTATCTGTTTTATCGGTTCTTCCTTTTTATCTACCTTAAACTCTATTATTAATATCTTATCATTCATCTTTAATGTCAAATCTATTCTGCCTTTGTTTGTAACATCCTCTGCTATCACATCATAACCCAATGCCATTAAATATACAAAAAATACACTGCC
>CAZLFW010000204.1:0-9421 GCA_964559045.1 uncultured bacterium | reverse complement strand
TTTTAAACTAATATCAAAAAGATATGAAAAAGCATCGACAATAATAACCACAAATAAACCGTTTGAAGAATGGGGCGAGATATTTGGAGATGAAATAGTAGCCACAGCAATATTGGATAGATTACTACATCATAGTTATCCATTTTTTATAACAGGTAAAAGTTACAGGATGAAAGAGCTTTTTGAAAAAAGAAAAAATTCAGAAAAATAATTTTTTTTATCAAATTGGTAGGTGGGTCAAAATTCATGAAAAAAACGGGTCAATTTTCATGATAATTGACACTTTTGTAGAACTCCAAACAAATGGTCTCTGAATTTCTGGAATTGCAATTTCTCCCGATTTAACCCATGAAATTAAAGTTTCAATTAATGGCTGATTTACTGAATATTTTTGTGAACTCATATTGTTATTTTTCCTTTATCTGCTTGTTTTCATTAATGCACCACAACGTTTGTGTATGTTTATTACATATATACCTCTATATTGGCAGTATAAGAACAATTGTTTATATTTCTCCAATTTATTTAAGTTTGCTCATAATATCACGTCATAGCATATAAAAATGTTATAAATAGCACCTTATTTTGTGATAGTATTGCATTTATAAGTTCTTAAAACTAATTTTAAAACATCTCGATTTTTATAATATAACCTCAAAAAACATAAAAGTCAAAGTCAAAAAAATAGCTTTATAAAAGATTTTACATACTCAGGAGGTCAATATTTTTCTTACGCTTAACGTATTTTTAACCAACGTTGTAAGTTCCGGTGCCAAGAGCTATTAATTCGTTTTTATTATTTTTCAAATCCATTCTGCTTACTGCAACCTTTCTTCCGAGCCTTAAAATATGTGCACTTGCAATAAACCAATCTCCTCTTCCCGGAATCAGGTAGTCTATTCTCAAATCTATTGTTCCAAGTTTTGAGAGTCTCTGCCTTTTATCTTCATAAGAAAGTTCTTCATATTTGTTTAAAAGAGCATAAAAAGACGTTATTCCTCCCACAAGATCAAGTGCAGTTGATATGACGCCTCCGTGAAGAATACCGTAATAATAGTTCCCCACAAGTTCTTCTTTCATATCAAATTTGATTGAAATTTTATCATTTCCTATGTTTTCCACCTTAAAACCTATAACCCTGTTAAAAGGCAAGTCTTTTTCAATTATATTTTTAATTATCTCTTCTATATAGTTATAATTATCCATTTTTTATACCTCATTATTTTTAAAATTTTAAGCAATTTTATCCATCCATGTTTTCAAGTTCAAAAGCATCCAAACTTTTAATCCCTTTTTGCCGTAAAAAGGTGCTTTTATGAAATCCGAAATATTTTCGTAGTTAAAATATTCGTAAAACAGAGAATTTTTATCATTAAATGTTTCACGTATAACATAGGAAAATTCTCCGTTAAACCACTCATTCAAAGGGACAGGAAAACTAAATTTGTTTCTTGATAAAATTTTTTCAGGAACAGTTCCTTTAAAACTTTTTTTCAATATATATTTAGAAATATCATATTTTTCACTTATTTCGGAAGCATTGGAAACAATTGCGTCAATTTGGCTTTTATCGTTTTTCCATTTAAGTTTGTATTTGAAAGGAATATTAAAAGCAAACTCAACGAATTTATAATCGGTAAAAGGCACTCTGCATTCAACTGAAGCGGACATGGTTGCATTGTCGTTTCTAAGTAGCAAACCTTGCAAATGATACGTTTCCAAAAAATACAAAAATTTATCGTAATAAGAAGTTTTTTCACACGAATTTAAAACAGAGGAAAAATGCTCCAAAATAAAATCATCGTTTGTTTTAAAATTAAAAATAAAATTTTTTTCATTTAAATCAAATACAGAGTAAACTTTGTATAAAAATTCCTCAACAGAGCAAAGCTCGGTGGATTTATACAACCTTTGAAGAGATTCTTCGGCAAAATATCTTACATTTTCATTGTAAAAATCAGGACATCTGTTTAAAATAAAAATTTTGCAAAAATCATGAACAGAACGTAAAAAATATCCGTAGCCTCCGAAAAGCTCGTCAGCTCCTTCACCTGAGAGAACAACTGTTACCTGCTCTTTTAATTTTTTTGACAATTCGAATAAAAGAATTTCATTCGGAACATTTAACGGAAAATCTTTTTTATCTATTAATTCCGAATTTAATTTAAAGTATTTACTGTTATCAAAAAAATGATTGTAATGCTCAATATTTAAAAATTCGTTAAGCATGTTAGAATATTCAAATTCATTGAAACCGTCTATATCCAAACCTATTGAAAATGTCTTAAATCTTTCTTTTGCTTTTTCAGTTATAATGGAAACAAGTATACTCGAATCAACACCTCCGCTTAAATAAGCTCCTATAGGAACATCTGAAACCAACCTCATTAAAGTGGAGTCTTTTAACCTTTTTTTAATTTCACTCAAATAAAACTCTTCCTCGTAATCTTCATCAATAAAACTCATGTTCCAATACGTAGCTTTTTTTAATCCGTTTTCATTGTAT
The DNA here is from genome assembly GCA_964559045.1 of uncultured bacterium. Classification (GTDB taxonomy): domain Bacteria; phylum DYJV01; class DYJV01; order DYJV01; family DYJV01; genus CAZLFW01. The sequence continues at coordinate 6,915 of CAZLFW010000204.1, read as the reverse complement.
TTCAGAAAAGTGGCAGGCGGCAGCATAAAAATATTTTTATATAAAGTTTCTTCACCTATATTAATATTATGCGAAGTTAAATAGTGTGACAATGCTTTTTTATTAATTTCTTTAGGAACGGGAAAAAAAAAGATAGCCTTCGGCTCAGACGAAAAAATAATGGTATTGTTGTAAAAAGTATAAAAAAGAGGTTTAACTCCCAATCTGTCCCTGAAAAGATAAAGTGTTTTTTTTAATTTGTCATAAAGGGCAAAGGCAAACATTCCGTTTAATTTTTCAACGAAATTTTCACCCCATTTTAAATAACTGTTGATTAATACTTCGGTGTCAGATTCAGTGTAAAAGGAGAAACCTGATTCTTCGAGCTCTTTTCTCAAATTTTGAAAATTGTAAATTTCTCCGTTGTAAACAACGGCAACTGTCTTATTTGCATCAAACATAGGTTGTTTTCCGTTTTTAACATCAATAACGGAAAGACGTCTGTGACCGAGAGCAACATAATTATCGGAAAAAACACCTTTATCGTCGGGACCCCTGTGAATAAGAGAATCAGCCATTTTTTCAACAAGACGCAAAGAATCTCCGTTAATACCGTTAAAATTGAAAAAACCTGTTATTCCGCACATATTAAATATCTAAATTTTTAACGAAAAGAGCGTTTTTTTCAATAAAATTTCTTCTCGGCTCAACTTTTTCACCCATTAGAATGGAAAAAATATCGTCAGCCTCTATTGAATCCTCTATTTTAACCTGCAACAAAGTTCTTGTGGAAGGATTCATGGTGGTTTCCCACAACTGCTCGGGATTCATCTCACCGAGACCTTTGTATCTCTGGATGTTCCAGCCTTTGTAGGCAAATTCGGTTATTTTGTCAAGTAGCTCTTCTTTGGAATTGAGAATAAACTCCTCATCTTTGTATTTCAGCAAATAAGGTGGTGAATTTAATATTTTGAGTTTTCTGTTTATATCATTTACTTTTCTGTAAGAAACATTTTGGGTTATGTAATGTGAAATTTTTATAAGATTTTTATCTTTTTTAATTACAAGCTGATATGTTTCGAATTCAACGTCTTTTGGATTTGAAATAATTTCATACCCTTTTTCTTTAACCTTTTCCTTCAAACTCTCTATTTTATCGTAGCTTTTGAAAAAGGATATGTCGTTTACATTGAGTTTATATAAAATATTCACCAATTCTTCGTCAAAATTAATTGTCTTTAATTTATCAATGTAAAATTTGTGCTCATAAAGAAGCTTTGCTATACTTTTAAATGTGGAGTAATCTATTTTTTCATTACTTTCTGGAAAACCGAGGTAAAAATCTTCTGAAAGATTTTCAAGTATAAAAAGGTTAAGCTCTTTTTCGGTTAAAAAATACTTTTCGGTTTTGCCTTTGTATAATTTAAACAAAGGAGGCTGAGCAATATATAAATATCCTTTTTCAATTACCTCTGGCATCATTCTGTAAAAAAAGGTGAGCAAAAGAGTTCTTATATGGGCACCGTCAACGTCAGCATCGGTCATTATAACTATTTTATGATACCTTATCTTGTCAATGTTAAAATCTTCTTTTCCTATTCCAGTTCCAAGAGCGGTAATAATGGTTTTTATTTCTTCGTTTCCGAGTATTTTTTCAAAATTGGTTTTTTCTATATTTAATATTTTACCTTTCAAAGGGAGTATAGCTTGGTTTTTTCTCTCTCTTCCCTGCTTTGCACTTCCTCCCGCAGAATCACCCTCAACTATGAAAATCTCTGAAACAGAGGGATCTTTTTCCTGACAATCCGCAAGTTTACCTGGGAGAAGTGTGGAATCAAGGGCTGATTTTCTTCTTGTCAATTCACTTGCTTTTCTTGCAGCTTCCCTTGCTTTGGCAGCTTCTACTATTTTAGAGATAATGCTTTTTGCTATGTTTGGATTTTCTTCGAAAAATATATTTAACTTTTCATAAGTAATTGATTCTACAATACTTTTAACTTCACTATTACCTAATTTGGTTTTTGTCTGTCCTTCAAATTGGGGGTCGGGGTGTTTAATATTAATAACAGTGCTTAAACCTTCTCTAACATCATCTCCTGTAAATGTAATTTTCAAATTTTTGTAAGCATCATTGTTGGTAATATAACTGTTAATGGATTTGGTTAAAGCAGCTTTAAAGCCGGATACGTGAAAACCTCCTTCCTTTGTGTTAATATTATTGACAAAGGAAAAAATGGTTTCTTTATAGTCTGTAGTGTATTGCATTGCAATTTCTGCAATAATATCGTTTTTACCTCCGTTTATGTAAATGGGATTTTCATGTAAAACCGTTTTGTTTTTATTTAAATACTCTACAAAAGATATTAAGCCTCCGCTATATTTGAATTTGTGGTGTTTGTTCTCTTCTCTCTCGTCAATTATTTCAATTTCTATATTTTTATTTAAAAAAGCAAGCTCTCTTAGTCTTTTTGACAGTGTGTCAAAACTAAACTCTATTTTTTGAAATATTTCATCATCAGGCTTAAAAAATATCTTTGTCCCTGTTCTTTCAGTTTTTCCTATGATTTCAAGTTCGGTAGTCTTTTTCCCTCTTTCGAATTTTTGAAAGTATATGTTTCCGTTACGTCTTATTTCAACTTCAAGAAATTCGGACAAAGCATTAACAACAGATATACCAACTCCGTGAAGACCTCCTGATATTTTATAAGTTGATTTGTCAAATTTTCCTCCTGCATGAAGCTTTGTAAGTGCAAGCTCTACACCGGGAATCTTTTCGGTGGTGTGAATATCAACGGGAATTCCTCTTCCGTTGTCTTCCACTATTACACTGTTGTCAATGTTGATTTTTATAAATATTTTATCACAGAATCCTGCAAGAGACTCGTCTATGGAGTTATCAACAACTTCATAAACAAGATGATGAAGCCCCTCTGGACCTGTGCTTCCTATATACATTGAAGGTCTTTTTCTAACTGCCTCCAATCCTTCCAATACGTTAATACTGTCTGCTGTATACTGCTCCGACATTAATATCTCCTTTTCTAACCTTCTGTTGGTTGTATCAGATATTTATAATTGGGATTTTCTTTATCCTCAACTAAAATTGGGGATTTTGAATCAATAAATTTAAAGGTTATTTTATCACTTTTTATGAAACTTTCAATATCAAATAAATAAGAAGGTTTTATGGAGAGCCTTACAGGTTCAAAATCATATTGAACAGGCAAAATGTTTTTTGACCTCCCTGATGTTGAGTCTTCCGAATAAAATACAATTTCTTCTCTTTCTATGTTCATAATTACAGGTGTTGCTTCTTCTTCAGTGAATATTGATGCTTTTTTCAATGATTTGAAAAATTTATTTTTGTCTACTGAGAGAAATTTGTCATAAGTTCTAGACATAATGGGAGTAATATCAGGAAATATGTCATCTATAAGTTTACTGTTAATTGTAATGTTATCAATTTGTAATGAAAGATATTTTTCAGAGAATTTTAATACGAGGGGTTGGGGGTTTTTGTAAATTTCAAGAAATTTAAGTATTTGATATGCTGTTTTTTTAGGGATTATTCTGTTTAATTTTAAATCTGCGTTATTTATGTTTGTGTCTGAGCATGAGAGTCTGAAATTGTCAGAAGATACAAATCTCAAAGTGTCCTCATTTGAAGTGCTTATGCTTATTCCTGTCAAATAAGCTTTAAAAGCGCTATTTTTAGCTGTGAAAGCGGTTTCTTTAAGTGCTTTGAAAAGATTTTGAGATGGTATTTCTATTTCTTCGAATGATTCGTTTTCAGTGTTAAAGTTTGAAAAGTTGCTTGTTTCTATTGTGTAAAGTTCATACATTGATGTTTCGTCACTGTATATTAAGCTGGTTCCTTCTGTTTCAAGGGTTATTTCTTCTTTTTCTGAAAGTTTGAGTATATTTAAAAGTTTTGTAGTGTCAGTTAGCACTTCTCCAGATTCGTATATTTTTTGCTCTTCGTTTATTTCAATGTATCCTTCTGTGGTGAGATCGGTGCCTGTAAGTATAATTTTGTTTCCGTCTGTTTTAATAAGGACATTGCAAAGTGTAGGAATTTTGTTTGCCTTGTTGATAAATAGGAGAGAGTTTTTAAGGTTTTCTTCCAATACTTTTGTTTTGATTTTGAATTTCATTTTTTTCTCCTTTAACTATTTATTCATATAACAGTAATAGTATCAGTAGTGTTTGTTAAATTGTGGAAAACTTTATTAAAAGTTTGAAATTAATTAATTTTTTTCTGTGTATAACTTGTTGATAAAAATTAAGGTTATTCATGTTTGTTAACATTTTTATTTGGTAACAGTTTATTAACAGCTTATATTTAAAGTTTGTGTTGTTAAATTTTTTAATAGTTTGATTTAATTGTGTTAATCAGTGATTTTATCTTGTTATCCAATTCTTTATCATTTTGAATTTTCTTCTTAATTTGATTTTCCGCATGTATAACAGTAGAGTGATCTTTTTTGCCGAATTTGTCTCCTATATGCGGGTAGGAGAGTTTAGTAAGATTTCTTGACAGATACATTGCAACTTGTCTTGCAAGAGCAATATGCTTTGCTTTTTTTTTCGATTTGAGCTCGCTAACTTTTAATCCGAAAAATTCCGCTGTAACTTTTTGAATATATTCAATTGAAATATCTTTTTCTTTTATTCTGAGTATATCGTTTAAAACTCTTTTTGTAAATTTTTCGTCAATTTCCTTTTTTTCAAGTGATGAAAAAGCGGAGAGTCTTACAAGAGCTCCTTCAATTGTTCTAATGTTTGCAGGTAGATTATTTGCAAGGAAAAATTGAGTTTCTCTGTTAATTTGAAGGTTTAATTCAAGAGCTTTTTTATTGATAATTGCAACAAGTGTTTCAACATCCGGAGTTTGTATGTCAGCTATTAGTCCCCATTCGAATCGTGTTTTAAGTCTGTTTTCAAGGGTGGGAATCTCTTTGGGAGATCTGTCGCTGGTGAAAACTATCTGTTTATTTGCGTCGTATAAAGCATTGAAAGTATGAAACAGCTCTTCTTGGGTAGATTGTTTTCCCGCTATGAACTGAATATCATCAATGAGCAAAACGTCAATGCTTCTGTATCTGTTCCTGAATTGGAACATTTTCTCTTCTCTTATTGATGTTACAAGGTCGTTTGTGAAATCTTCACTTGTTAAATACGCAACTTTAAAAGAAGGATAATGTTGTATAATGTAGTTTCCTATTGAGTTTAGAAGATGAGTTTTTCCAAGTCCCACTCCACTGTAAATAAAAAGCGGATTGTAACTTTTGGCAGGGTTTTTTGCAACAGCAGTTGCAGCTGCATGAGCGAACTGGTTGAACTGCCCCACAATAAATCTGTCAAAATTGTATTTGGGATTAACTCCTTTGGGAAAACTTTGAGAGCCGCTTTGTTTAGTAATTTCTGAGCTGTTTTGGCTATTTTTGTTTGGTAGTATCTTTTTAGGTATAATATCTGACTTTTTAATTTGAAAGTTAATTGAAAATTCCTGCTCGAAAATTTCAATTAATGTGTCGTTTATAACATTTTGAAAATTTTTTTGAAGCCAGTCTATAAAAAATGAATTGGGGACATTAAACAGAATTTCGGATTTTGTGAAATCTATTTTATCTATTTTAACAGGTGTAAACCATGTATAAAAATTTTGCTCTGAAACTCTGTTTTTTACTCTATCCAAAAATTTTTCCGTTATATCTTTCATTATGTTGCGTATATCAAATTTTTTACAGAAAAACAATTGTTTTTTAATGTTTGTAAATACAGATTTTCAATATTAAACATCTGATTTTATACTGAATCAGATGTAATATTCTTCCAATAATTCAGTATAGTCATCAAGCCAGTAGGCTTTTTCGTTTCTTTTGAAAATCATGATTTTTCCGCTTTCCTTTACATTGGCTGCTCTGTGATATTTGAATATGATTTTGTCTTTTGTCAAAGCAAGAATTTCTACTTTACCGGAAGAGTGAGACATTACGTATTTCGCCCTTTTTGCAAGTCCTGAACAATATTTTTTTGCGCTTTCAACTATTTTAAAGCCCTCTTCTATAGGGACGCTAAAACTTTTATTTCCAGCAGCAGGTCTACACTGAAAAATATAATAAGGTGGAACTCCAATATATGAAAGTTTATTAAATAAGGAAGAAAGAGCTTCAGGTGAATCACTTATTCCTCTTATGAGGGGGGTTTGATTTGCAAGTATTGTTTTTGAATTAATTAATGACTCTATACATTTTAAAGATTCTTTGGTTATTTCTTTTTCATGAACATAATGAGTGATAATGTAAACTCTTTTATCAGTTAGGCTAAATTTTTTTAATGCTTCAAGTAATATTTTGTCTTGATATATTCTCATTGGAAAAAATTGTGGCATTCTTGTTCCAAATCTGATAATTTTAACATGCTCAATTTCTCTTAATTTTTCAATAAGTGGAATCAATTTTTCGGTCTTAACTATAAAAGGATCGCCTCCTGTTATTAAAACATTGTTGATTTCTTTGTGGGTTTTGATATATTCTATTGCTTTTGTATAATCTGTTAAAATATCTTTTTTATTAACTTTAAAAAGCCTTTTTCTAAAGCAATACCTGCATATTCCTGCACAAACATTACTTAAAAGGATAAGGCACACTGAGGTATATTTATGTTCTAATCCCGGGAGGACTGTGTATTTTTTTTCATCTGAAGGATCAAAGCCTTTCCATGTGTCTGCTATTTCCGATGTGTCAGGAATAATAAGCTTTTTAATAGGATCATCAGGGTCATTCCAATTTATAAGAGATAGATAGTATTCGTTAGCTTTAAAAGGATAAAGTTTTTCAACTTTTTCTAATTCCTTAAGGGTATTTAATGGTATTTCATTTAATTGTTTTAGTTTGGTTTTGATTCTGTAATTCATAAATGCACTCCTTTTAA
>CAZLFW010000203.1:0-7101 GCA_964559045.1 uncultured bacterium | reverse complement strand
TCCCCAAGCATATATTTCTCCGTCTTTGGTTAATGCCAATACATGAAAACAGCAAGTTGAAACATCAACTACATTTGATACACTATTTACCTGAACAGGCTCTGCACTGTCATCTGTTGTCCCGTCTCCAAGCTCACCGTCTCCGTTATACCCCAATGAAAAGACATTGCCGTCTTTGGTTAATGCTATTAAAAAATTTTGCCCTGCGGATATTTTTGCTATGTTTTTTAAATCTTTTATTTTCACGGGAACAGCACTATCATCTGTTGTTCCGTCTCCAAGTTCACCGTAATAATTGTATCCCCAAGCATATACTTCTCCTAATTCGGTTAATGCATACGATTCAGCCCAGTTTGCAGATACCGAAACAATATTTGTTATATCGTCTACTTTATCCGGAATTATGTGGTTGACAAAAGTTCCGTCTCCAAGCTGACCGTGATGATTCCTTCCCCACGAATAAACTTCACCTGATGCCGCAACAGCCAATGTATGCCCGTCGCTACCTGCTGAAATAACTTTCTTTAAATCAAAAGATACATTTACGGTTTCATTATCACTTGAAGAAGTGTTATCGGTAAATGTCTGATTATCAATAGTTCCGCTGTCTGTTGCATTTAACCAGAATCCTTCTCCGAATCCTATATTTACAACTTCCGTAATTCCGTAATTTGCAAGAAGAGTTTGCAAAGAAGGGAGAGGACTCCAAACATTCCAGCCTGTTCCCGACCACTGCCACACTGTATTTACAGGTTTTCCCGTTAAATTGGACACTTTCAAACCCGTTATAGACTTCGGTGAAAGCAGATTCCAACCATTTGAAAATACAAGTTTATCTGAACTTGAGATATTTCCTTCCAAAACCGAAGAATATTCCAAACCGCTGTTTACCCAAAAGCCTTCACCGGAACTTAAATAAACAATATTTTTAATACCGTAATTTGTAAGCAAATTTTTAATCGATTCAACAGGACTCCAAACATTCCAGCCTGTGCCTGACCATTGCCATACAGTGGTTATTTGATTTTCATTGCCTATTTTTTCCACACTGACATTGTCCAAAGCAGAACCTTTCAGATTCCACCCTTTTACAAACTGCAAATTTTGTGTTTCTGCAAATAAAAAATTTACAAAGAACAAAATCAACAAAACGCATTTAAAGCAACTGAAAAACATTTTCTTTAGTTTCATTTTTTCTCCTTTTTAAAAATTTTTAAAAAAATTTAACCGTCTGTTTTATTGAATACATATTCAAATTCAAAAAACATCCAAAATTTATTTATCATATATAAACAACAAAAGATGTAATCAAAATCACATTATTTGCTTTTTTATTATTTTTTTGTAAAAAATTTATAAGATTATTTCATTAGAGAGGGAAGAAACATGGTAATAGGCGACCAAAAAGTAATAATAAGCAGGTCAACAATAAGTGCAGCTAAAAACGGAACTATGGCTTTGCTAACTTCTATTATGCTGTTTTTGGAAATCCCGCATGAAACTATCAGACAAATACCAAGAGGAGGAGTTAACATACCTATTGCAAGATTGGTAACTATTATAACACCCATTTGAATGGGGTCAATTCCTATTTGGGGCAAAATTGGCATGAAAATGGGCACAAGAAGTATCAATGAAACAGTTGTTTCAACGAATGTCCCCGCAATAAGAAGAATCAAGTTTATAATTAACAGTATTACAACGGGATTTTTGCTTAAATGAATTAAATATGTCCCTATCATTTGCGGGATATTTTCCATGGTAATTATCCAACCGAAAATGGAAGCGGTTGAAATGATAAACAATATTACGGAAGCTATAACAGCAGAGTCCGTTAACAACTTGGGAAGCTGTTTTAAATCAAGCTCTTTGTATATGAATTTGCCTATTATAAATCCGTAAATCACAGCAACCGCCGCAGCTTCGGTTGCAGTAAAGATACCCCCGAGAATACCTCCGAGAATAATAATAGGAGCACCGAGGGACCAAAAAGCTTCTTTAAAATTTTTAAAAACATTTTTAATTGAAAAAGCAACATCGCTGCCGTAACCTCTTTTAACTGAAACAACAATTGCCACAAGGATAAGAGTAAGCCCCATTAACATTCCGGGGAAAATGCCTGCTGCAAAAAGTTTTGATATGGAAGTTCCGGTAATAAATCCGTAAATTATCATGGGAATACTCGGTGGTATTATAACGCCTATTGATCCACCTGAGGCTTGAATGGCAGCGGAAAAGCTGTCTTTGTATCCTTTTTTAATCATGGACGGTATCAGAAGAGCACCCACCGCAGCTGTATCAGCAGCAGCGGAACCGCTTATTCCCGCAAAAAACATACTTGCAACAACTGCAACAGCGGCAAGACCTCCCGGAAGCCAACCCACAAGAGATTCGGCAAAATTTACAATTCTTTTCGAGATACCTCCAACATCCATTAAAGCTCCAGCTAACATAAAAAGAGGAACAGCCATTAAAGGAAATGAATCAACTGCGTTCACCATTCTCTGAGTTACCATGATAAGCGGAAAATCACTGAAAAACAAAAGAGAAAGTATGGAAGAAATTGCAATTGCAAGAAAAATAGGTGCGTTTATCAAGAAGAGAATCATTAATAAAACAAAAAGAAACAGAGCCATATATTACCTTTTACCTTTTCCCAAAATAAAGTTCAACAGCAAATTCAAATAGTGAATAAAAATTAAAACACCACCTGCAAAAATAGCTGCATAAGGCACTGTCATAGGCATAAGCAGAGCGGCAGATTTTTGAAACCTGACAAAATATGCTATTTTATACCCGAACCATAGCAAAACAAAGGCAAAAAACAATCCCAATAAAATAATTAAAAAATCAAGTATTTTACGGATTTTTTCCGGGGATTTGTTATAAATAAAATCTATACCTATATGAGAGAATCTCTTTACTCCTACAGAAGCTCCGAGAAAAGTAATCCAAATAAGTATATACCTTCCAATTTCTTCTGACCAATACAAAGAATGATTAAAAGCGTATCTTGAAACTACCTGAACAAAAATAATAATGGAGATGGCGGCCATTAAACACATAACCGCCATCTCTGCAAATCTGTTTAAAACATTGCTTAACTTTTGAAGCATTACTTTTTAATTGCCTTTAACAGTTTGTCAACAAGCTCAGGTTTAATAGTTTTTTTCGCATCATCATAAATAGGAGCAATTTTCTTTCTGAAACTTGCAACATCTGGATGCTCGTCTATAATCATACCCATTTGCTTGAGATGTTTCAAAAATCCCGCATTGTTATCCCTGTTCCACTTTCTTTCGTAATTGGAGGCTGTTTCCGCTGCTTTCATAAAAAGTTTTCGGTCTTTTGCAGGCAGGGATTTAAATTTGTTCAGATTCATAACAAATACAAGCGGGGAATAAACATGCCTTGTAAAAGATAAATATTTTTGAACTTCATAAAGTTTATATTTGTCTATAACCCATAAAGGATTTTCCTGACCGTCAATGGTGCCTTGCTGCAATTCAGTGTTAATAGGCCATCCCATAGGTGTGGGATTTGCACCGAGCATTCTCCAAAGTTTAACATGAGCTGGAGCAGCCATTGTCCTGATTTTCAAACCTTTAACATCTGCAACAGTATGAACGGGTCTCACGTTGTTTGTAAGGTTCCTGAAACCGTTTTCAAGAAAATGCATACCTTTAAAACCGGCAGACTCCAGCGAATCAAGCACTTCTCTCCCTATTGGACCGTCCAATATTTTATCCGCCTGTGCATAATTTTTAAAGATGAAAGGAAGGTCGAAAAGCTGAATGTCTTTGTTAAAATTACCAATGGGTCCGGAAGTGATTACACCCAAGTCAACTGTGCCAAGCTGAATTTGTTGCAAAATGGAGCTTTCGTTCCCCAAAGAACCGCTGTGATAAATTTTGAATTCGTATTTCCCTCCCGATTCTTTTTCAACAATCTCTTTAAATTTCTTTGAAGCAAGATAATGTCCCGACTGAGGGTTTGTAACAATTGCAATTTTCATTTTTGTTGCAGCATTCAAAGATACTGATAAAACAAAAATCAAAGAAACCAATAATAAAACTATCTTTCTCATGCGTATCCTCCTTTTTTTAATAATAGTATCCATTAGAACATTATTTTAATATTGTCAAACTTTTTTTTAGCAAGTGTTAACCAAATATTTCACAATACATAGAGCAAATTATATGATCTTCCTCTTAATTGACATTTATAACATTTTTAACTGTTTGTTATTAAAGTGTTTTTCAACCTTGAACATTTAACTTTGAACCTTGAATTTGTATTATATTTAATTAATATCAAATTGTTTTATTTTACGGTTTCTTCAAGTTTCAGAGGATAAAATGTTTTTAATATATTTTAATATATTATGCTAAAATCGTTAAATTCACCTGAATAAGCACTCCAAATCACCTCAATATCGCTAACTTTAGACGCCGGAGGTCCCTGCCAACACCATTCTATAAAAGATTTCAAAACATTCTCTTCACCTTCGGCAACAACGGTGACACTCCCGTCAATGTTATTTTTCACCCACCCTTTCAGATTCAAAATATCAGCTTGCTCTTTTGCGGAAGCTCTGTACCAAACACCTTGAACTTTTCCTTTAATAATTAATTTTACTCTTTTATTCATCGAATAATCCTTTTTTCGGGTTATTTTTTGTATGGTTTAAAAGTTTTAAAAATTCTTCTTCATTTAAAACAGCTATATTTAATTTTTTTGCCTTTTCAAGCTTACTTCCCGGCTTTTCACCGACAACAAGATAATCAAGTTTCGACGATATTTGCGATAACACTTTTCCGCCGTGCAGCTCAACTATCTTTTTTGCTTCGCTTCTCGACATAGAAGGTAAAGTCCCTGTAAAAAGAAAAGTTTTGTTGTAAAATTTTGAAGAACCGCTTTTTTCAACAAGTTCATGCTCAATGAAATTCACTCCTGCATTCCTCAATTTTTCAATAACATTTAAATTGTGCGTATCATTAAAAAAATTCTTTATATTCTCGGCAATAATTTTTCCTTTTCTTTTGGTTTTAAGATTTTTTTTATAAATTGCATCTTCAATTTCACTTAACGTTGCATTAAGCAATACATCAAGATTCAAAAAAATTTTTGACAGAACTTTTGATAGTTCCTCTCCAACATTTCTTATTCCAAGTCCGTTAATTAACCTCCACAATGTATTGCCTTTGCTCAACTCAATTCCATTAATCAGATTTCTTGCGGATTTACTCCCGAATCCCGGCAAAACAGCCACATCCTCCAACTTTAAAAAATATATATCTGCAACATCTTTTATCAAACCTCTTTCAACGAAATTCTCAACTGTTTTGCTTCCCAATCCTGAAATATTCATGCAATTTATCGAAACAAAATGTCTAATTTTGCCTATTACCTGGGCGCTGCAAGAAAGCCCGGATATACATCTGTAATTAACTTCACCTTCCTCCCTGTATACTTCACCTCCGCATACCGGACATCTTTCGGGAACGGTAATATCTCTCTCATTGCCTGTGCGTCTTTCATATACAGGTTTTACAACTTCCGGAATAACATCTCCTGCCCTTTTTACAAAAACATAATCACCTATTTTTATATCTTTTTCCTTTACTTCATCAAAATTGTGAAGAGTTGCTCTGGTAACTGTAACACCCTTTACAACAACTGGCTCTAAAACGGCAACAGGTGTTAAAACTCCTGTTCTGCCTACTTGAACTATTACATTTTCCAATTTTGTAATTTCCATAGCTTCTGCGAATTTATAAGCAACTGCCCATTTGGGAAACCTGCTCACATTTCCGAGAATTTCACGCTGCTTGAAATCGTTGACTTTTACCACAACTCCGTCAATTTCATAAGGAAGTTCATTCCTTTTTTCTTCAATTTCATTGCAATATGAAATTACCTCTTTAATATTAACAGCCTTTTTTATTAACGGATTTACATTGAATCTGAGTTTTTTTAAAAAATTTATAAATTCCCATTGATTTTTAATTTCAACGCCTTCTATTAATCCGTTGCCGTATACAAAAATATCAAGATTTCTTTTGGCTGTTTCTTTTGAATCCAACTGTCTCAAAGAACCTGCTGCACAATTTCTCGGATTTGCAAAAAGCGGCAGCCCCTTTTTTTCCCTCTCAAAGTTAATTTTAAAAAAATTCTCTTTGGTTATGAAAACTTCGCCTCTAACTTCCAAAATTTTTAAATTAAATTTTTTATCCAGCAACAACGGGATAGATTTGATTGTTCGCAGATTCACCGTTACATCTTCACCTGTAATGCCGTCTCCTCTGGTGGAGCCTCTGATAAATTCATTGTCAACATAAACAAGTTCCACTGCAAGACCGTCTATCTTAGGCTCTACAACATACTCGATATTTTCATCGGGAAAAACTTTCCTCACTTTAACGTCAAACTCAATTAATCCGTTTAAATCGGTAATATTTGACAAAGATAACATTGGAACAGAATGAGTTACTTTTTCAAATTTTTCCAACGGAGGCGCTCCCACCCTTTGAGTAGGAGAATTCTCATCTTTGAATTCAGGATACTTTTCTTCCAATTCGAAAAGTCTTTTCAGGAGCAGGTCGTATTCAGCATCACTTATAACCGGAGAATCCAAAACATAATAACAATAATTATGAAACTCCAATTTTTTTCTTAATTCCGAAATCTCTTTCTCTATTTTTTTCATTCGCTTCTCTTTATCATTTTTTGAAAAACTTCCATGAAAAGCTCCATAGCTTCATGAGAACCTATGCTAACTCTAATCCAGTTGGGATACCTGAAACCTGTCATGCTTCGAACAACAATGCCTTGCGATAAAAGCTTTCTGTAAGCAAGAGTATCACTCATGGGAACTTTTATCATAATATAACATCCTTCTTTTGCCACAAATGTCAGATTTAACCTTTTTAACTCACGTGATAAAAATGATTTTTCTTTTTTTATATGTTCCCTTGTTTTTAAAATATGCTCCTCATCATCAACAGCGGCAAGAGCAGCCTCCTGTGCAAGGGTGTTAACCGAATACACAACGCAGGTTCTCCTGATAATATCAACAACTTCCATGCTTCCGACAAGATA